>NZ_WKEE01000073.1:0-21982 GCF_021605635.1 Stenotrophomonas sp. PA-6-5C | reverse complement strand
CGATGGCTTTGACCGACGTGGAGGTCTTGCAGGCTTCTTTGGCGACCTGCAGTTTGAATCGAGCTTCGTACCTGTTCATGTATCCCTCGGGGTTGGATCTGGCGTCCAACTCCCGGGGGTCACTTCAAGGATGGGTTTACGGCGTGTCCCGCCATCTGTACCCGTCCCGCCAAACCCACAGCAACCCAGAGCCGCTTTGGCTTTGGCCGTTGCTTTCAGCTTCTGCCCGCCGCAGGCGGACCACCGCGCGTCAGCGCGGCACCTCCACATCCAACCCGATCGGGCAGCTCACGCCGGTGCCGCCGATGCCGCAGTAACCGTTCGGATTCTTCGCCAGGTACTGCTGGTGGTAGTCCTCGGCGTAGTAGTACTCCGGCGCCGGGTACACGATCTCGGTGGTGATCGGGCCATAGCCTGCCGCAGCCAGCTGCGCCTGGTAGGCCTCGCGGCTGGCCAGCGCCGCCGCGTACTGCGCCTCGTCGGTGGCGTGGATCGCCGAACGGTACTGGGTGCCGGTGTCGTTGCCCTGGCGCATGCCCTGGGTCGGGTCGTGGCTCTCCCAGAACAGCTGCAGCAGCCGCTCCAGGCTCACCACCGCCGGGTCGAACACCACCTGCACCACCTCGGTGTGGCCGGTCAGGCCTGAACAGACCTCTTCATAGGTGGGGTTCGGGGTGATGCCACCGGCATAGCCCACCGAGGTGCTGTACACGCCCGGCTCGCTCCAGAATTTGCGCTCGGCGCCCCAGAAGCAGCCCAGCGCGAAGCGGATCTGCTGCAGGCCGGCGAACCGGTCCTTCAGCGGATGGCTGTTCACGAAGTGCTGGTTGCTGTGCAGCGGCAGCGGCTGCTCGCGGCCCGGCAATGCCTCTTCCGGGCGCGGCAGGCGCTGCTTGAAGGCCCCGATGCCGAGGATGCCCTGTCCGATTCCCAACATGATGCGCTCCTACGCCGGAAGGCCGGCAATGTCGTCGGCATCTGAAATGGGGTCGCCGGGGGCGTGGCCCAAGTCCAGCGCGGCGACGATCTCCTCGGCCTGCGGGCGCGCGGCGTCGGGAATACCGACCCGCAGCACGCCGAACAGCGGCAGCTCACCCATGCCACCCAGCAGCGACTCACCGAACACGAAGGCCGGGATGCCGGCGTCTTCCAGCGCGTGCTTGACCAGGTGGGCGTCGAACAGATTGTCGGCCTTGTACACGATGTGCATGGGGCGGCTCCGTGGGACAGGATTCCAGCATACGCCGGGGGGCTGAATGGTGCCGCTGCGCTCGCCGGGCATGGCCCGGCGCTACCGGTGCGGGATGGAAGCGCCGGGCCATGCCCGGCGAGCGTAGCGGCAACCCGGGCAGCCCTTCCCGGTAAGCGTTAGACTGGCAATCTTTCTGCCTCACTTTCGCCGACTCATGTCAGAGCACACCCCCGCCAGCCCCGAGACCCCCGCCGACAGCCACGAGAAGCGCGATTTCATCCGCCAGATCGTGCGCGAGGACCTGGCCAGCGGAAAGCACCAGGCGATCAAGACCCGCTTCCCGCCGGAACCCAACGGTTACCTGCACATTGGCCACGCCAAGTCGATCTGCCTGAACTTCGGCATCGCCGGTGAGTTCAGCGGCGTCTGCAACCTGCGTTTCGACGACACCAACCCGGCCAAGGAAGACCCGGAGTACGTGGCCGCGATCCAGGACGACGTGCGCTGGCTGGGCTTTGAATGGAACGAGCTGCGCCACGCCTCGGACTACTTCCAGACCTATTACCTGGCCGCCGAGAAGCTGATCGCCGACGGCAAGGCCTATGTGTGCGACCTGTCGGCCGAGGAAGTGCGCGCCTACCGCGGCACCCTGACCGAACCGGGTCGTCCCTCGCCGTACCGCGACCGCAGCGTCGAGGAAAACCTCGACCTGTTCCGCCGCATGCGTGCCGGTGAGTTCCCCGATGGCGCGCGCACCGTGCGCGCCAAGATCGACATGGCCAGCGGCAACATCAACCTGCGCGATCCGGCGCTGTACCGCATCAAGCACGTCGAGCACCAGAACACCGGCAACGCGTGGCCGATCTACCCGATGTACGACTTCGCCCATGCACTGGGCGATTCGATCGAGGGCATCACCCACTCGCTGTGCACGCTGGAATTCGAAGACCATCGCCCGCTGTACGACTGGTGCGTGGACAACGTCGACTTCGCCCACGATGACGCGCTGACCCAGCCGCTGGTCGACGCCGGCCTGCCGCGCGAAGCGGCAAAGCCGCGCCAGATCGAGTTCTCGCGCTTGAACATCAACTACACGGTGATGAGCAAGCGCAAGCTGATGGCGCTGGTCACCGAACAGCTGGTGGACGGCTGGGAAGACCCGCGCATGCCGACCCTGCAGGGCCTGCGTCGCCGTGGCTACACGCCGGCGGCGATGCGCCTGTTCGCCGAGCGCGTGGGCATCAGCAAGCAGAATTCGATGATCGATTTCAGCGTGCTGGAAGGCGCGCTGCGCGAAGACCTGGACAGCGCCGCGCCGCGTCGCATGGCCGTGGTCGACCCGGTCAAGCTGGTGCTGACCAACCTGGCCGAAGGCCACGAAGAGCAGCTGACCTTCAGCAACCACCCGAAGGACGAAAGCTTCGGTACCCGCGACGTGCCGTTTGCACGTGAGGTATGGATCGATCGCGAGGACTTCGCCGAAGTGCCGCCGAAGGGCTGGAAGCGCCTGGTTCCCGGTGGCGAAGTGCGCCTGCGCGGCGCCGGCATCATCCGCTGCGACGAAGTGATCAAGGATGCCGACGGCACCATCACCGAGCTGCGCGGCTGGCTGGATCCGGAATCGCGCCCGGGCATGGAAGGCGCCAACCGCAAGGTCAAGGGCACCATCCACTGGGTCAGCGCCGTGCATGGCGTGCCGGCCGAGATCCGCCTGTACGACCGCCTGTTCTCGGTGTCGAACCCGGACGACGAATCTGAAGGCAAGACCTACCGCGACTATCTCAATCCGGAATCGCGCCGCACCGTCACCGGCTATGTCGAGCCGGCTGCTGCCAGCGCTGCGCCGGAACAGTCGTTCCAGTTCGAGCGCACCGGCTACTTCGTTGCCGACCGCCGCGACCACACCGAAGCCAAGCCGGTGTTCAACCGCAGCGTGACCCTGCGCGACACCTGGTCGGCCTGAGCACCTGCGCGGGCGCCGCGAAGGCGCCCGCGTCATCCTGCACCTGCCTCATCCTCTGCTGAAGCCTGCGTAGCCGACCTTCGGTAGCGGCGGGCCTTGCTGCGCGAGCGCAGGCACGTGATGCCACCGCGCAACCGCTGCCTGCATCATCCCCTCCTCGTCCCTGTCAGGCCCTGCCATGTCCGCTGCACCGAGTGCACTTCTGCCGCTGCTGCAACAGGTCCTGCTGGGCCGTGACATCGCCTGCACCGTCGACGGTGACGACCTGCGGCTCGACAGCGGCCTGCAGCTGACGCCGCACAGCGTCTCCAGCAACGAACGCGACAACGGCGGCTGGCAGACCTCCACCGTCATCGAGACCCGTCACGCCGGCCTGTTCGCCGATGGCCTGTTCGAATACCAGCACGCCAATGGCGCGACCGAACAGGAGTCGTTGCTGTCCGGCTTCGACACCTGGGTGCGGGTGGATCTGGCGACCCTGCAGGCCGCCGTCGGTGCCGAAGACGCGCCGGATCTGCCGATGATGGGCCTGACCTACCCGACCGGCGACGAAGGCGAAGAACACGAGCGCACCGTGGTGCTGGGGCCGCTGGCCCATTACCGCGCCCGCGAACTGGACGACGCTGCCGCGTGCAGCGAGGATGACCACGGCTCCTGCCCCTGTTGCCTGTTCACCAAGAGCATCGACGCCTTCGACGACCTGCTGAAGGCCCGCCACTTCCTGGCCATCCGCCTGTTTGCGTCGCGCGACGAGCAGGGCCAGTGCGAAGCGGACTGCCGGGTCAACGGCCATGACTTCGCCCCTGCCCTGCCGCTGCTGCGCGCCTACGCCGCGCGCTGGCCGCAGGCGGGGCTGGAGTTCCGCAAACAGTACGTGGTGATCCGCACCGGCTCACCGTCACCGGCCTGAATCCAGCGCGCACGCCCGGTACATGCCACTGCCGCTACACTGCGCGCCGACATCTGCTGCACCTGTTCCTTTCACTCCCAACGAGGCACCCCCGCGATGCTGTACGCGCAAGTCCACCTGACCCTTCCCGCCTGGATCCACGACCAGATCGACCTGGATCGTCGATATCCGGGCGACGAGGCCAAGGTCGCGCTGGCGATCGAGCTGTCGCGGTTGAACGTCGACCACGCCAGTGGCGGCCCGTTCGGCGCCGTGGTGTTCGGGCCGGATGACAAGGTGATCGCCGCCGGCGTGAACCGGGTGATGCCGCACTCGACCTCGCTGGCGCACGCCGAGAACATGGCCTACATGCTGGCCCAGCAGCGCCTGCAGACCCCGCGCCTGAACGCGGTGCTGTCGCCGATCACCCTGGCCACCAGCTCGCAGCCGTGCTGCCAGTGCTACGGCGCCACCGTGTGGGCCGGCATCGACCGCCTGCTGATCGGCGCCAGTTCGGCCGACGTGGAAGAACTGACCCCGTTCGATGAAGGCCCGCTGCCGGCCGACTGGGTGGGCGAACTCAACAAGCGCGGCATCGACGTGGTGCAGGGTCTGAACCGCGATGCGGCGCGCAGCGTGCTGCGTGCCTATGGGGAAAGCGATGGCGCCCGTTACTGAGACCGGCATCGGCCTGCTGTGCCTGTGCCGGCAGGGCTTCGAGCCCGAGCTGGCCGGCGAACTGCAGTTCCGCGCAGGTGCTGCCGGTTTTGCCGGTTACGCCCGTACCCAGCGCAATGATGGCTACGTGCTCTTCATGTGCGATGAAGCCGCGGCGCTTGCACCGCGACTGCCGTGGCGCGAGCTGATCTTCGCCCGCCAGAAGCTGGTGGTGCTGGCCGAGCTGCCGCAGCTGGACCCGGCCGACCGCATCACGCCGATGCTGGAGGTGCTGGCCGAAGCGCCGCGCTTTGGTGATCTGTGGGTGGAGCATCCCGATTCGGATGCCGGCAAACCGCTGTCCGGACTGGCGCGTGCATTCGGTAATGCCCTGCGCCCGGCGCTGCGCAAGGCCGGCAAACTCAGCGACAAACCCAACGCACGCCTGCCGCGCCTGCACGTGGTGTTCGTCGATGGCACCCACGCTTTCATCTGCGTGGCCAACCCGGACGACAGTGCCCCCTGGGCATTGGGCATTCCGCGCCTGAAGCTGTTGCCCGACGCACCCTCGCGCTCGGCGTTGAAGCTGGACGAGGCACTGCTGACCCTGCTTGCCCCGGAAGAACGCGAAGCGCTGGTTCGCCCGGGCATGCGCGCGGCCGACCTCGGCGCGGCACCGGGCGGCTGGACCTGGGTGCTGACCCGCCAGCACGTGCATGTGCTGAGCATCGACAACGGCCCGCTGCGCCAGCACGTACTGGACACCGGCCTGGTCGAGCACCTGCGTGCCGATGGCTTCCATTGGCACCCGGAACAGTCGCTGGACTGGATGGTCTGCGACATGGTCGAGCAGCCGCGTCGCGTCGCCGAACGCATGGCCACCTGGTTCCGCGAGGGCTGGTGCAGGCACGCGATCTTCAACCTGAAGCTGCCGATGAAGAAGCGCTGGGACGAGACGCGCCTGTGCCTGGACCTGTTCCAGGACCAGGCCGGCAAGCCGCTGGTGGTACGTGCCAAGCAGCTGTACCACGACCGTGAGGAAATCACGGTGCTGGCGTCGCCGTTGCGCTGATGAACGCCCCGCGCATCTTCCTGCTGCTGTGTACCGCGTTGCTGGCATCGCCGGCACTGGCACAGCCGGTGCGCCCGCAGCCGGCGCAGAGTGCTCCGTTGCGCGATGACAGTGGCGTGGTCCGCCAGCAGTCACTGTCGGCTGGTCGTGTGACCGGCAGCGTCGACATCGTGGTACCGCTGGGCGAAACCCCGGTAACGGTGCGTTCGCTGGCGCCGGCCAGCGTGGTCGGCCAGTACCGCATCCATTTCGCCGAGCTGGACGTGGACGGTGATGGCTTCATCAGCCGTGAGGAGGCGCAGGCGAACCCGGCGCTTGCCGACGAGTTCAACGCATTGGACGTGAAGCGCCGCGGCACGCTGGACCGCGCCGATCTGGCCGGTTGGCTGGTGGATTGAGGCCGCTGCGGTAACGGTATCCGCGCATGGCGTGGATCTACCGACGGCGGTAGCGCCGGCGGATGATCCGGGGCACGCGCGCCAACCAAGGTTGGCGTCTACCAGAAGCGATTCGGCGCGGGCCCGCATCACCCGTGGTTGGTAGTTGCCAACCTTGGTTGGCACCCAACGGTCACACCCCTGCGGCGCGCTTCCAGAAGGCCTGCACCAGCGGCGGCCACTTGCCGACGCAGCCCAGCGCGCGGCCACGCGCCAGGGTCAGGTGCATTTCATCGTTGGAGAACAGCCCGTTGATCGCGTCGAAGCTGTAGGCGGCGACCTGGTTGTCGCTGCGACGCTCACGCGCCCAGCGCTGCACGCGCTGCGGCGACAACCGGGGTTGCCCACGCCGTTCGGCCGATGGCGCCAGCCAGTGCTGCAGGGCGGCGACGTCGCGCAGGCCGAGGTTGACGCCCTGTCCGGCCAGCGGATGCACCACGTGGGCAGCATCGCCCAGCGCCAACACGCGACCGGCCACGTAGTGGCGGGCCAACTGCCGGCGCAACGGGAACGCCGCACGCGGCGAGGCCAGCCGCAGTTCGCCCAGGCGCGCGGCGAAGGCGCGGGTCAGCTCACGATTGAATGCGTCTTCGTCCAGGGCCAGTACGCGTGCCGCCTCGTCGTCGGGCAACGTCCAGACGATGGAGCTGCGACGCTCGGCCACCGGCAACAACGCCAGCGGACCGGTCGGCAGGAAACGCTGCCAGGCCGTGGCCTGGTTGGGCAGCTCGCTGTCCACATAGGCGACCACGCCGCGCTGCTGGTAATCGTGGCGCTCGACCTCGATCCCGGCCAGTCCGCGCAGGGTCGATTCCGCACCGTCGGCGGCCACGGCCAGCGCGGCTTCGATGCGACGGCCATCATCCAGGCGCAGGCGCACACCGTGCTCGTCCTGTTCGAGCGCTTCCACGCGGGCCGGGCAATGCAGCTCCACGCCGGCGGCCGGCAGCGCCGCCCACAGGCGATCCTGCAGCAAGCCGTTCTCGACGATGAAACCCAGTTCGCGACGGCCGAAGCGGTCCGCGTCGAACAGCAGGTCGTCGCCACCGGCGGCGTCCCACACCTGCATGCGCCGGTATGGCCAGGCGCGCGCCTGCGCGATCATCGGCCACACGCCGAGTCGCTGCAGCAACTGCACGTTGTCGGCAGCGAAGGCGAACACCCGCAGGTCCGGCTGTGCAGCCTGCCATGGTGCAGGTTCACGACCTTCCACCAATGCCACTGCAAGACCAGCGTCGGCCAGGGCCAGCGCACAGGCAGCACCGACCACGCCGCCGCCCACAATGGCCACGTCCAGGCGTGCGCGGCGGTTCATGCGGCTTCTCCACGGCACAGACGCGGCACGTCGCCACGGAAGCCCATCGCACCGCCGACCAGCATCGACTGCACCGAGGCGCGCTGTGCAGCCACCAGGCCCAGGCTGCGCAGGGGGCGCAGCAGCGGCGCCGGATTGCTGGTCAGGCGGGCCAGACCGCCGGAGAACGCCACCGTCTGTCGTCGATCCTCCTCGCGGCGGGCTACGTAGGACCGCAGCAGCGCATCACTGCCGGCGTCGCCCTCCACTTCCAGCAGCTCGGCCAACGTCAACGCATCGCGCAGGCCGAGGTTGAAGCCCTGTGCACCCAGCGGGTGGATGGTCTGCGCGGCATTGCCAAGCAGCACCGTGCGCTCCCCAACCAGCGCGCGCGCCAGTACCTGGATCAGCGGATAGGCGCTGCGCGGACCGGAGTCGAGCAGGCGACCCGCACGCCAGCCGATGGCCTGCTGCAGGCGCTGCAGCCACGCGCTGTCGTCCAGTGCCATCACCGCCTCGGCCTGGTCACGGGCAACGCCGTGCACGGTGCCGAAATGGCGGTCGCCACGCGGCAGCAATGCCGTCGGCCCGGTATCGGTGAAGCGCTCCCACGCGGTGCCATCGGGCGCACGCTGGCTGCGCACGCGGGCCACGAACAGCGTCTGCTGGAAATCGTGGCGATCAACTTCGATGCCCAATGCATCGCGCACGCCGCTGCTGGTGCCGTCGGCACCGACCACCAGCCGCGCCAGCAGCACGCGCTCGCCGCTGTCATCGGCCACCCGCACCTGGCGGCAACCATCAATCACATCACCCAGACCGAGGAAACGCATCGGACGGTAGCGGCGCAGTCGTGGCAGCTCCTGCAGCCGGCTTTCCAGCGCCTGGCCGAAATCACGCGCGACCACCACCTGGCCGAACCACGGCCGGTCGTAATCTGCTGCAGCGAGCTGCACGCGGCCAAAATCACCGGCGCGGCTGACATGGATGCGGCGGATCGGGCCGGGCGCCATCGACAGCTTCTGCATGACCCCCAGCGCGGTCAGCGCATTGATGGTGGCTGCGGCAAAACTGAGGTTGCGCTGGTCGAACACCGCTGGCAGTTCGCCGGCCGGGCTGGCTTCGAGCAGGCCCACGTCGCGGCCCAGCCGGTCCAGGGCGATGGCCAGGCTGGCACCCACCAGACCGCCACCGACGATCAGCACGTCATGTCGTTCACTCATGGGCGCATGATACGCGCTCGCCGCGCCTGCATGCCCGGCACGGCCCCGCCTGCGCCAAGCGTCGCGCCGGGCTAGAATGAAACCTGAATCCGCTCCGGCCCCCACCGCCATGTCCGACTCCGCACCCCGCGCCTTCGTCCTGTCAGTGCTCGTGCTGTTGATGGCGGCGACCCGCGTCAATCACTTCGCGGCAATCCCGGACGCCTCCTGGGCCGTGTTCTTCATCGGCGGCTTCTACCTCGCCCGCTGGACCCGCTGGGCGTTCCCGCTGCTGATGGTGTTCGCGGTGCTGGTCGACTGGATCGTGATCCGCAGCAGCGGCCTCGATTTCTGGCAGCACTACTGCGTGTCGCCGGGCTACTGGCTGCTGTTGCCGGCATACTTCGCCATGTGGGCCGGCGGCATGCTGCTGGGCCGCAACTACCGCAGCGCGCAGTGGTCGGTGCTGGGCAAGGGTGCGTTGCTGCTGGTGGTGTCGGTGGCGCTGTGCCATCTGCTGGCACAGGGCGGCTTCTACTGGACCAGCCAGAACGTGGCCGAGCCGACGGTGGCCGGCTGGGCGCAGAACTACGCACAGTGGTTCGGTCCCTACCTGCGCACCACCGCGATCTACGTGGCCCTGGCCGCCGCACTGCAGCTGGCCGTGGAGCAGGTGCTCAAGCTCCTGCAGGCCCGCCGCGACATCCACCACTGAGCCGCGCCATGGGTCATCGCCTCTCGCGCATCTACACCCGCACCGGCGACGACGGCAGCACCGGCCTGGGTGACGGCAGCCGGGTCGGCAAGGATGATCTGCGTGTTGCATCCTATGGCACCGTCGACGAAGCCAATGCCACGCTCGGCCTGTTGCTGGCCGTGCCGCTGCCGGAGGACGTCCGCACGCTGGTCGTGCACCTGCAGCACCAGCTGTTCGATCTGGGCGCTGAACTGTGCGTTCCCGGCCATGCCGCGATCCACGCCGCCGACGTATCGGCCCTGGAACAGCAGCTGGACCACTACAACGCCGACCTGCCGATGCTGAAGGAGTTCATCCTGCCGGCCGGTGGCGAGGCCGCCGCGCGCTGCCACCTGGCGCGCACTGTCGTCCGCCGCGCCGAGCGCGACACGGTGGCCCTGGCCCGTGTTGAACCGGTACGCAGCGAAGCGCTGCAGTACCTCAACCGGTTGTCAGACCTGCTGTTCGTGCTGGCACGGGTGCTGGCACGGGCCGATGGCCACGGCGAAGCGCTGTGGCAGCCACAGCATCGCCAGCGCTGAGCCGCCATGCTGGTCTTCACCCATCCCGCCTGCCTGCTGCACGATCCCGGCCCTGGCCATCCTGAATGCCCGCAACGCCTGCAGGTGGTGCTCGACGCGCTGCATGAGGCCTTCCCCGGCCAACTGGAGTGGCGCGAAGCGCCGCCGGCCAAGTTCGGTGAACTGACCCGGGTCCACGACAGCGCGCTGCTGGATCTGGTGCTGCAACCGCAGACCGCGCCGCTGCGCCAGCTGGACATGGACACCTGGACCTCGCCGGGCTCGGCCAGTGCCGCGGTGCATGCCGCCGGTGCAGGTGTCGCGGCCGTCGATGCGGTGATGCTGGGTGAGGATCCGCTGGCCTTCTGCGCGGTGCGCCCGCCCGGCCACCATGCCACCAGCAGCACCGCGATGGGCTTCTGCCTGCTCAACAACATCGCCATCGCCGCCGCCTACGCCCGCGACCGCCACGGTCTGGAACGGATCGCGGTGGTCGACTTCGATGTCCACCACGGCAACGGCACCCAGGACATCTTCCAGCACGACGCCCGGGTGTCCTACTACAGCACCCACCAGGCCGGACTGTTCCCCGAATCCGGCCTGCGCCGTGACCGCGGCGCCGGCAACCTGATGAACATCCTGCTGCCACCGGGCAGTGGTGGCTTCCGCTTCCGCAACGTCTGGGCCGACGAGATGCTGCCGGCGATCGACGACTTCCGCCCCCAGCTGCTGCTGATCTCGGCAGGCTTCGATGCCCACCTGCGCGATCCGCAGGCCGACCTGATGCTGGAGACCGACGATTTCGCCTGGATCACCCGCGAACTGCACGCACTGGCACGCCGCCATGCCGCCGGCCGGGTGGTGTCGATGCTGGAGGGCGGATACGACCTGCAGGCCCTGGCCGAGTGCAGCGTGGCCCATCTGCAGGCACTGATGGCGACGCCTTCCGGCAACGGGCCTGGATGAACCCGAACCGGCAATCCGGGGAGGCCTTCATTGCCCCTATGCAAGGGATGGGGCAAGCTACCGTCCGTTTTCGCCCGAATCCGAACCGCGTGCGCCGAGCCCTCCGCCTGCTTCCCCTGCCCCTGAGCATCGCCGTCTGCCTTCCGGCATGGGCTGATGACAAGCCGCTCAACTGGGGCCTTTGCCCGGCCACGGACGTGATCCCTGCGTTCACCGACGCGCCGACGCCGGTGCCCGGCCAGGACAAGGCTGCCGCCAGCGCTGCGCGCGAGCAGCAGCCCACCGACATCGAGGGCGACCAGTTGCTGGGCACCACCACCGTGCCGCAGTACCAGGGCAACGTGGCGCTGCGCCGGGGCGACCAGTTCGTGGGTACCGACAAGCTCAGCTTCGATACCGAAAGCGGCAACTATGTCGCCGACGGCAACGTCCGTTACCAGGATGCGTCGATCCGGATGGTCGCCAAGCGCGCCGAGGGCAACCAGGAAAGCGACACCCACAAGATCACCGACATCCAGTACCAGCTGGTGTCCCGCCGCGGCAATGGCGAAGCCGAATCGGTCGACCTGCAGGGCGCGGTCGGGCAGATGCACCGCTCCACCTACACCACCTGCGACCCGTCGCAGCCGGTGTGGCGGCTGACGGCGCCGGAAATCGAAGTCGACAACGACGAAGGCTTCGGCACCGCCCGCAACGCGGTGCTGCGGATCGGCAAGGTGCCGATCCTGTGGGCGCCCTACTTCAAGTTCCCGATCGATGACCGGCGCAAGACCGGCCTGCTGTTCCCGCAGCTGGGCATGTCCGGCCGCAACGGTTTCGATTACGCACAGCCGATCTACTTCAACCTGGCGCCGAACTACGACGACACGTTGACCCCGCGTTACATGAGCCAGCGCGGCCTGATGCTCGACAACGAGTTCCGCTACCTCTACGAAGGCGGCCGCGGCGAACTGCTGACCGCGTTCATGCCCAACGACAAGCTGCGCGACCGCGACCGCGGCCGGGTGATGTTCGGCGGCTACCACAACCTCGACGACCACTGGCAGGCGCGCGCCAACCTGGCCTGGGTCAGCGACGAGCGCTACGTGGAAGACTTCGCCAACCGCCTGGTGGGGGTCACCGCGTCGAACCTGCAGAGCACCGTCGGCCTGTACGGCACCGGCAAGAACTGGACGGCCGGCATCATGGCCGACCGCTGGCAGCTGACCGACTACACCCTCAACGAGAGTGCGCTGGCCTACAACCGCCAGCCGCGCCTGTACTTCAACTGGGACAAGCCGCTGCTGCCGTGGCTGGAGACTGGTGTCTACGCCGAGGCCGTGCGCTTCACCCACGACGACATCAACTTCAAGTACGGCGCCGATGCGGGACCCGACCTGCAGTACACCCGCAATGGCAGCCGGCAGACCGACGGCGTCGGTGTCAGCGGCGGCTCGCGACTGGACCTGAAACCCTACGTGTCGTTCCCGATCAGCGGCGCGGCCTGGTATGTCACGCCGACGCTGGCCCACCGCTATACCGGTTACCAGCTGGACCGTGGCCTGGTTGATGGCGTGAACGGCATCCGCGGCCAGATCCTGCGCTCGCAGGGAATCGACCCGGCCACCGCCACCCCCGAACAGCTGCGCGGCAATACCTCGCCCAGCCGCAGCCTGCCGATCGCCAGCCTTGATGCCGGTCTGTTCTTCGATCGTGAGACAAAGATCGGTGGCAAGTCGTTCCTGCAGACCCTGGAGCCGCGCCTGTTCTACCTGCGTACGCCCTACCGCGATCAGGACGAGCTGCCGATCTTCGATACCCGCGACTTCACCTTCAGCTGGGGCCAGCTGTTCCGCGATTCGCGCTATACCGGCGCCGATCGCCAGAACGATGCCAACCAGCTGACCATGGCGCTGAGCACCCGCTTCATCGACCAGACCACCGGCAAGGAACGCTTCTCGGCCTCCATCGGCCAGATCCAGTACTTCGACGAATCGCGGGTGACCGTGACCCCCGGCGGCGCGCCGGTGGAAAAGGGCAAGTCGGCCTGGATCGCCGACGGCAACTACATGATCAACGACCGCTGGACGCTGGGCGCCACCTACCAGTGGGATCCCAAGTACAAGCGTGAAGACCTGGCCAGCGTGCGTGCCCGCTACCTGATGTCCAACGATGGCGTGGTCAACCTGAGCTACCGCTACCGGATCAATTCCGGTGCCCCGGCCAATGCCAACAAGCATGACCGTACCCTGCTGGAACAGGCCGACCTGTCGTTCCTGTACCCGCTGAACGAGCGCTGGAGCCTGGTGGGTCGTTATTACTACTCGCTGCAGGACAAGGAACCGCTGGAGATCATCGGTGGCGTACAGTGGGACAGCTGCTGCCTGGCCGTGCGCGCCGTGGCCCGCCGCTACGTACGCAACCGCGAAGGCGAAATGAACAACTCCATCCAGCTCGAGTTCGTGCTCAAGGGCTTGAGCTCCCTCGGCCAGGACACGGACCGCACTTTGCGCCGTGCTATCCTCGGCTACAACCGCGACGACCTCTATCTCGTGCCGCCCAGCAACACCGGAGCGACCCGCGATGACTACGATCCGAATCAGATCCCATGACCAAGAGCTTCCCCGTTCTCCTCGCATCGCTCCTGGCGGTGTCCAGCGTGTCCGCCCCCCTGCAGGTTCTTGCGCAGGAGGCCCAGCCGTTGGACCGCATCGCTGCTGTCGTCGATGAGGACGTGATCCTGCAGAGCGAGCTCCAGCGTGCGATCGCCAACATCAAGGCGCAGTACGCCGGCCGCGAGGCCCAGCTGCCCCCTGATGATGTGCTCAGCCGCCAGGTGCTCGAGCGCCTGGTGCTGGTCAAGCTGCAGGTGGCCCGTGCACAGGGCAGCGGTATCCATGTCGGCGACCAGGAACTGACCCAGGCGATGAATGCCATCGCCCAGCAGAACGGTTCGACCCTGGACGCCCTGCGTCAGCGCCTGGCCCATGACGGCATCGATTTCAACGATTTCCGCGCCTCGGTGCGTGACGAGATCACCGTGCAGCGCCTGCGCCAGAGCTTTGCGCAGAGCCGCATCAGCGTCAGCGAAGGCGAGGTCGATGCTGCCCTGAAGCAGCAGGCCGATGCCGGCAACCAGTTCCACCTGGCACACATCCTGGTCGCCCTGCCCGATGGCGCCAGCGCCGAGCAGATCGCCACCGGCCAGAAGAAGGCCGACGGCGTGAAGGCCCTGCTGGACAAGGGCGAACTGGACTTCAATGCGGCGGCCGTGCGTTATTCCGACAGCCCCAATGCACTGGAAGGCGGCGACCTTGGCTGGCGCACCCTGGATGAAATCCCGGCGGCGTTCGCGCAGACCATGCAGCAGATGAAGCCCGGCGAAGTGGTCGGTCCGATCCGCGGCCCGAGCGGCTTCCAGCTGCTGAAGCTGGTGGAAGTGCGTGACGCCAGCGCGGCGGCAGGCACCCATACGGTCACCGAGTACCACGGCCGCCACATCCTGGTGCGCGTCGACGATGCACAGTCCGACGCAGCCGCCAAGGCCAAGATCGATACCCTGCGCGCCCGCATTGCCGGCGGTGCCGACTTCCAGCAGGTCGCCAAGGAATCGTCCGAGGACACCAACAGCAAGGGCCAGGGCGGCGATCTGGGCTGGTTCCCGGCTGACGCGTTCGGCCCGGCCTTCGGCCAGCAGGTGGCAGGCATCCAGGACGGCGGCGTGAGCCAGCCGTTCCGCACCGATGCGGGCTGGCACATCGTGCAGCGCGTAGGCACCCGTCAGACCGACGTGGGCAGCGACAACCAGCGTGCCCAGGTCCGCGAGACCATCGGCCGCCGCAAGCTGGAAGACGAGTACAACCGCTTCCTGCAGGAACTGCGTGGCGAAGCCTACGTCAGCTTCCGCAGCGGTGACCGGGCGGAAAATACCGCCACGCCGCCGCAGTCCTGAGCCATGCTCCCCGAGCTCGCTCTGGTACCGGGCGAGCCCGCCGGGATCGGCCCGGAGATGTGTGTTCGACTGGTCCAGCAGCCGCGCGATGATTGCCGGCTGCTGGCATTTGCCGATCCGGACACCCTGCGCGCGGCCGCTGCCGCGCTGAACCTGCCCCTGCAGCTGCTGCCCGAAGATGCGCATGCCCGCGTCCCGGGTGACCTGCGCCTGCGCGCCGTCGCCAACAGCACCCCCAGCCGTTTCGGCCAGACCGACCCTGCCAACGCGGGCGCGGTGATCGCTGCCCTGCTGGGTGCCGGCCAGGCCTGCCTGTCCGGTGAACTGCACGGCGTGGTGACCGGCCCGGTGCACAAGGCAGTGATCAACCAGGGCGGCATCGCCTACAGCGGCACCACCGAACTGCTGGCCGACCAGGCCGGGGTGAAGGTGGTGATGATGTTGGCCAACGACATCGTCCGCGTTGCCCTGGCCACGACCCACCTGCCGCTGCGCGAGGTCGCCGATGCGATCACCGCCCCCGGCCTGGAACACACCCTGCGTACCGTGCATGCCGCGCTGCGCCGCGAGTTCGGCCTGGCCGCACCGCGCATCGCCGTACTTGGCCTGAACCCGCATGCCGGCGAAGATGGCCACCTCGGTCGCGAGGAGCTGGATCTGGTCATCCCCTTGCTGCAGCGCCTGCGCAGCGAGGGCATGGACCTGATCGGTCCGCTGCCGGCCGATACCGCATTCCTGCCGGCCAAGCTGGCCGGCTTCGACACCGTGCTGGCCATGTACCACGACCAGGGCCTGCCGGTGCTGAAGTACTCCGGCTTCGAGCAGGCGGTGAACCTGACCCTGGGCCTGCCCTACCCGCGCGTCGCGGTCGACCACGGCACCGCGCTGGATCTTGCCGGCCGCGGCATTGCCGATCCTTCCAGCCTGCAGGCCGCCACAACGCTGTGTGCGCGGCTGGCGCGGCAACGTACACTGAGCACATGACTTCCCCGCATTCCCCCTCCGGCCCGGTGTTTTCCGCCCCGGCCAAGAAGCAGCTCGGCCAGCACTTCCTTGCCGACCGCTACTACATCGACAAGATCGTGATGGCGGTCAATCCCAGGGACGGCGACCGCCTGGTCGAGATCGGCCCGGGCCAGGGTGCGATCACCCTGCCGCTGCTGCGCGTGCACCCGAAGATGACGGTGATCGAGTTCGACCGCGACCTGATCGCGCCGTTGACCGCCGCCGCCGAACCGCTGGGTGAACTGACCATCGTCAACCGCGACGTGCTGCGGGTGGACTTCACCGAGCTTGCCGATGGCCAGCCGATCCGCCTGGTCGGCAACCTGCCCTACAACATTTCCTCGCCGATCCTGTTCCATGCGCTGGAACACGCTGCGGTGATTTCCGACATGCACTTCATGCTGCAGAAGGAAGTGGTCGATCGCATGGCCGCCGGTCCCGGCAGCAAGGTGTTCGGCCGCCTCAGCGTGATGCTGCAGGCCTACTGCGAGGTGACCTCGCTGTTCGTGGTGCCGCCGGGTGCGTTCAGGCCGCCGCCGAAGGTCGATTCGGCCGTGGTGCGTCTGATACCGCGCGACCCGGCCACCATCAACATCAAGGACCACAAGCGCTTCGCCGACGTGGTCAGGGCCGCCTTCGGCCAACGCCGCAAGACCCTGCGCAATGCCCTGAACAACGTGGTCAGCGCCGAGCAGTTCGTGGCCGCCGGCGTGCGTCCCGACGCCCGCGCCGAACAGCTGGACGTGGCTGAATTCATCGCTTTGGCCAATGCCTCCTGATTACACTGCTGGTATGGAAGACGCTGACGTTTACGCCATCTCCGTCGAAGTCGCGCCGCGCTTCCTCGACGACCAATCCGCACCGGAAGACGGTCGCTATGCGTTCGCCTATACGATCCGCATCCACAATCAGGGCCGCGTTGCCGCGCGCCTGGTCGCACGCCATTGGCGCATCACCGATGCCAACGGCCGCGTCGAGCATGTCGATGGCGATGGTGTGATCGGCGAACAGCCGCGACTGCGTCCGGGTGAAGACTTCCATTACACCTCAGGTGTCATGCTCGGCACCGAGCACGGCACGATGCAGGGCCATTACGACATGGTGGCCGACGATGGCACCGAATTCGCCGCGCCGGTCGCACCCTTCGTGCTGGCCATCCCGCGCACCCTGCACTGACACGGAGGCCGAACGATGAGTGTATGGGCGATCGGCGACCTGCAAGGCTGCTATGACGTAACCCAGCGCCTGCTGGAAAAGATCCGGTTCGATCCGGCGCAGGACACCCTGTGGTTCTGCGGCGACCTGGTCAACCGCGGCGGACAGTCGCTGGAAACGCTGCGGCTGGTGCATTCGCTGCGCGAACACAGCGTGGTGGTGCTCGGCAACCACGACCTTTCGCTGCTGGCCGTCGGTGCGCGCACCGAAGAGGAACAGCGCAAGGTCAACCCGGACCTGCTGCGTATCGTCCAGGCCGAAGACCGTGACGTGCTGCTGGACTGGCTGCGCCTGCAGAAGCTGGTGCACGTGGACCGTGAGCTTGGCTGGATGATGGTGCATGCCGGCCTGGCCCCGAAGTGGACCACGCAGATGGCCGAGAAGCATGCGGCCGAAGTGGAAGTGCAGCTGCATGGCGCCGGCTACCGCAAGCTGTTCCGCAACATGTACGGCGACAAGCCCAGCTGGGCGCCGAACCTGACCGGCTACGAGCGCTCGCGGGCAATCATCAACGTGCTCACGCGCATGCGTTACTGCACCTCGCGCGGCCGTATCGGCATCGAGGACAAGGGCACACCGGGCACCCAGGAACAAGGGCTGTATCCCTGGTTCGAAGTGCCGGGCCGGGTCGAGCGCGACCTGAAGGTGGTCTGCGGCCACTGGTCCGCGCTGGGCCTGACCATCACCCAGGGCATCCACGCGATCGACACCGGTGCAGTGTGGGGCGGCAAGCTCACCGCGATCCAGCTCGACACCGATGA
This sequence comes from Stenotrophomonas sp. PA-6-5C, assembly GCF_021605635.1. NCBI lineage: Bacteria > Pseudomonadati > Pseudomonadota > Gammaproteobacteria > Lysobacterales > Lysobacteraceae > Stenotrophomonas > Stenotrophomonas sp. PA-6-5C. The sequence continues at coordinate 4,141 of NZ_WKEE01000073.1, read as the reverse complement.
GCTGCGTGTGGTGCAGGTACCGGGACGCGATGTGCCGGCACCCGTCGCCAACGCGCGGCCGCCTGCGCGGCCTGCCCATGAGCGCGCGGCAGGGCAAGGCAAGGACAGCGGCCAGGGCAACGGCAACGCTGCAACGGCCGGCGCCCCCGGCAACCGTGGTCCGCGTCGGCGCCGCCGCCGTGGTGGCGGTGGCGGTGGCGGTGGTGGCGGCAACAACAACGGCACGCCTCCTTCGGCATGACGCCAGGCAACCGCGCACCATGGACGGTGCTGCTGCTGACGCTGGCCCTGGCCAGCGGCTGCCAGCCCACGTCGTCGCCAGCGACCGCCGGCGCCGACAAGGCCGCCGACCCTGCATCGGCCCCCACACCTTCACCACCGCTGGTCGCTGCCGCCCGCGCGCAGATCGGCGTCACCACCCGCTACGACCCTGCCTATCAGGTGCTGGCCTACCCCGGTGGCGACGTGCCCGCTGACCGCGGCGTATGCACCGACGTGGTGGTTCGCGCCCTGCGTACGCAGGGGCTGGACCTGCAGGTCCGCGTGAACGAAGACATGCGCGCTGATTTCAGCGCCTATCCAGCGCTGTGGGGCCTGTCGCGACCGGATCGGAACATCGACCATCGGCGCGTGCCCAACCTGATGCGCTGGTTCGATCGCCAGGGCTGGCAGCAACCGATCGGTGCGCGCGCCAGCGACTTCGCGGCCGGCGACATCGTTGCCTGGAAGCTCAACGGCAACGGCCTGCTGCACGTGGGCATCGTCTCCGACCGGCGCCTGGCCGACGGCACGCCGCTGGTGCTGCACAACATCGCGCGTGGCACGCGGGAAGAGAACCTGCTGTTCCAGCACGCGATCATTGGGCATTACCGGATGCCGCAAACGATCCTGTAGCGCCGAGCCATGCTCGGCTGCGATTTGTGCCCGCCAAAAGCAGCCGAGCATGGCTCGGCTCTACCGGACTCCGCGCTCAACGTCGCACGTAATGCACGAAGCGGAAGGCGTAGGCATGGCGTTCGTCAGCGGGATGCGGCTCGCTGCTCACCTCCTGCCAGTCACCCGGGTCCAGCTCGGGGAAGTGGGTGTCGGCCGGTACTTCGGCATCCACCCAGGTCAGGTACAGATCACTGGCCTGGTCCAGCAGCTGGCGGAAGATCTCGCCACCGCCAATGATGCACAGCTCGCTGGCACCCTCACCTTCTGCAATCGCTTTCGCCTCGTCCAGCGAGGCCGCCGCACGCATGCCCTCGAACGGCACCTGGCCGCTGCGGGTCAGCACCAGGTTGGTCCGCCCCGGCAGCACGCGGCCGATCGATTCGGCGGTCTTGCGCCCCATCAGGATCGGCTTGCCCAGGGTCAGCGCCTTGAAGTGCTTGAAGTCGTCCGGCAGGTGCCAGGGCATGGCATTGCCCTGGCCGATGCCACGGTTGCGATCCAGCGCAACGATCATCGAGAGTTTCATTTGTCGGGGTACAACTCGTTGAAAATTTTCATTGCCGCACTACGTCCACCAAGGACTGTTGCAACCGCTGAGCAATAGAGCAGGAACAGAATTCCCGCAGTCGTGGGCTTAAGGCCAGTAATCATTACCCAAAGGTCGACATCCTTTCCCGCAACTGCAGCATTGGCGACTGCAAGGAGAGGTGTAATCAACACACCGACCGTCAATGCAACAGCCAAAGACCCGGACATCGACATCAACCCCTCCGCCAGCTTTTCCCTTGATTTCCGTGAATGTTTGCTCATCGTTCCTCCGCTTCGTGAACCCGAGGAACAATCTGCATCAGTCAAGTCTCACCTGCTGATACGCATCATGCCAAGCGTCAATCACACCGCCACCGGTGCCTTGATCGCCGGATGCGGATCGTAGCCGTCGATGCGGATGTCGTCGAACTGGAAGCCGAACAGATCGGTCACCTCCGGGTTCAACCACAGCGACGGCAGCGCGCGCGTATCACGCGACAGCTGCTCGCGGGCCTGCTCGAAGTGGTTCGAATACAGGTGCGCATCGCCCAGCGTATGCACGAAATCGCCGACACCCAGGCCGGTGGCCTGCGCCACCATGTGGGTCAGCAGCGCGTAGCTGGCGATGTTGAACGGCACGCCGAGGAAGATGTCACCGCTGCGCTGGTACAGCTGGCAGCTGAGCTTGCCGTCGACCACGTAGAACTGGAACAGGTTGTGGCACGGCATCAGCGCCATCTGCGAGAGCTCGCCGACGTTCCAGGCACTGACCACCAGCCGCCGCGAATCCGGGTTGCGCTTGATCTCGTCCACCAGCCACTGCATCTGGTCGATGCTGCCGCCGTCGGCCGTGGCCCAGCTGCGCCACTGCTTGCCGTACACCGGGCCGAGATCGCCGTTGTCGTCGGCCCACTCGTCCCAGATGCGCACCTGGTTGTCCTTGAGGTAACCGATGTTGGTATCGCCCTTCAGGAACCACAGCAGCTCGTGGATGATCGAGCGCAGGTGCAGCTTCTTGGTGGTGACCAGCGGAAAGCCGTCGTTGAGGTTGAAGCGCATCTGCCAGCCGAACACGCTGCGGGTGCCGGTGCCGGTGCGGTCGCTCTTCTCCGCGCCGTGTTCGAGCACGTGCGAGAGCAGGTCCAGGTAGGCCTTCATGCCTTGCCCTCCACCACCACCAGCGGCTGCGGCTGCAGCACCGGCGCCCGGCGCGACAGCACCAGCAGCACCAGGCCGAAGGCGATCAGCGGCACGCACAGGATCTGGCCCTTGGTCAGCCAGCCGAACGCCACATAGACGCCGTTGTCGGGCATGCGCACGAACTCCACGGCGAAGCGGAAGATGCCGTACAGCAGCGCGAACAGGCCGCCAATCAGATAGCGATGGCGCGGCTTGGCCGACACCGTCCACAACACCACGAACATCACCAGCCCTTCCAGCACCGCTTCATACAACTGCGACGGATGGCGGGCGAACTGATTCAGCGCGCCGCTGGCGAACTGCGACTGCAGGGTGGCGTGGTCGAGCTGGTTCAGCGGTGCCGGCAGGCCGGACGGGAACACCACGCCCCAGCTGCCGTCGGTGTACTTGCCCCACAGTTCGGCGCCGATGAAGTTGCCGACGCGGCCAAAGCCCAGGCCCAGCGGCACCAGCGGCGCCATGAAATCCATGGTGTCGAAGAAGTGCAGCGCGTGCTTGCGCGACCACCACCAGCAGGCGGCGATCACGCCCAGCAGGCCACCGTGGAAGCTCATGCCGCCGTCCCACACCTTGAACAGCAGCAGCGGGTTGTGCAGGAAATCACCCAGCGCGTAGAACAGCATGTAGCCGATGCGGCCGCCCAGCACCACGCCGAGCATGGCGTAGAACAGCAGGTCGGAGAAGCCGTTGGCATCGACGCCCGGCAGGCGCCCGTCGGCGATCCGCTTGCGCCCCAGCAGCCAGGCGGCGGTGAAGCCGAGCAGGTACATGATGCCGTACCAGTGCACTTTGATCGGTCCCAGCGAGAGGGCGATGGGGTCGATGTCGTGGAAATAGATCATGAAGGGCGCCTTGCAGGGATGCCGATATTCTAGCGCCGCCCGGGAGCGGCCTCGCGGCGGCCCCGGTCACGCGATTGCCGGGCTTCAGCCCAGGATCTGCGGCGTGTCCGGCAGGCCGTCCTGATCGGACCGCGCCGAGGCCGGAAAGTGCCCTTCCAGCAGGGTGGAAACCTCATCGATGGCATCGCGCAGCGCCGCCACCGGCTGCGATCCGCGCAGGCCCTCGCGCAGGTGGGTGCAGACCCGCTGCCATTGCTCGGGCGCGACCCGCCCCTGCAGGCCGCGGTCGGCGACGATCTCGATGGCATGGTCGGCCAGCAGCAGGTAGATCAGCACGCCGTTGTTGTGGGCGGTATCCCAGCTGCGCAGGCGGGCGAAGGCATGCTCGGCCGCCTGCCGCGGGGTGACCTTGTGCCACAGCGCGTGCAGCGGCAGGTCGGCCTCGACCGCGAACATCACCTGGCCGCCATGGCGCTGCTCGCCTGCGGCGATCGCCTCGGTGATCGCCTGCAGCGTGGCCGGCGGAAACGCCCGGCGTACCGATGGCGAAAACAGATGCCTGCAGAGACGCTGGATCATCACCAGCCCCCCGACGCGCCGCCGCCGCCGGAACGGCCACCACCACCGCCCCAGCC
>NZ_WKEE01000072.1:0-22393 GCF_021605635.1 Stenotrophomonas sp. PA-6-5C | reverse complement strand
ACACCGTGACCTGCAGCAGCAACAACAACCGCCAGCAGAGCTGCAACTGGGATGAACGCCAGGGCCGGCCGGTGCTGCAGCAGCAGCTGTCCGGCAGTGCCTGCCAGGAAGGCCGGACCTGGGGTTACTCGCGCGGCAACGTGTGGGTCAGCAATGGCTGCCGGGCGCGCTTCGGCACGCGTTGAGGGCAGGGTCGGATCCCTGGCCGACGGCCAGGGCTCTGCCCCTTGGATGCGTGCAATGCTGTGGTCGGAGCCCTCCACAGGAGGGATCCGACCCCGCAATCAGGGTGCCGGCGAAGCCTGATCCCCCCAGGGGGCGGGCGGCAGTGCGACCGGCTTGCTGAGGTCGAACTGGACCCGGAATCGACGGCCCTCCGGACGGGTCAGCTCATAGACGAAGCGCTGGTCCGGCTCGATCTCCATCGCCCACGTGTTGTGGGTTGAAGCCAGCATGTCGGCACGACGGAACATCGCCACCGATTCGCCGTCGGCGGGGAACTGCTGGCGTTCGGCGGTGCCCGGCGGCTTGCTGTCGCCGCCGTACAGGGTGATCGCATCGGGGCTGCCATCGGCATGGCGGTGGTCGTGCTTCAGGCGCACGCCGTGCTCGGTGCGGGTCAATACCCAGGTGCGCGAATGGTCATCGCCCACGTGGAACGGGATGCGCAGCTCATGCCCCGGGTCGGCACAGCCACGCACGTGCATCACCAGCTTCTGCCCGGCAAAGGGATCGTTGCCGGTGGGCGCCGGCGTGTCCTCCACCACCTTGCCCTCGTAGGCCTGGCCGCAATGGGCTGCGATGGCGGCCATGAAGGCGTCGGCCGGCGCGGTCGCCAGATCGTGGTTGACCGTGTGCGATGGCTGCGAGCAGGCGGCGAGGCCGAGCAGGGCGATGGCGGAAGCAACAGCGGCGATCGGTTTCATGCCCCAACCCTAACGGCCATGGCCGATGCGCGCAAACCGCACTCCCTGGATCTGCCTCAGCGCTCAGTTGCAGGGGCCGCGGCAACCACTTCCGTCGCCGCCACCGGCGCATCTTCACCCTGCCCTGCCGGCTCCTGCTCCACCGGATCGACATCGAACGGCGTGCGGAACACCAGCGAGGGCAGCAGCGTGGTCAATGCGGCGTACAGCAGCAACGCGCCGAACAGCACCGCCGGAATCTGGAAGCGATCGCGCATGATCGCGGCCAGCACCAGGGTGAAGATCAACGTCGGTGCCAGCGCCAGCGACACACGCAGGCTGCTGCGGAAGCTTTCGCCGAACATCACGCGGCGCTGCAGCCAGACCACCGCGATGCGCAGCGGCAGCACCACCAGGGTGATGACGATGCCCAGCCCCAGCGCTTCCCAGCTCAGCGCTTCGCTGGGCACCTTGGTGCCGGCGTTGAAGAAGTAGAACGGTACGAAGAACGAAGCGAACAGACGCAGCGCATGCAGGTTTTCGTGCGAGGCCAGCAGCGGCATGCGCTGGTGCAGCAGGCGGGCGACCAGGCCGGCGATGAAGGCGCCGACCAGGTAGTACACGCCCAGCAGGTAGGTGATGTAGGCCGCCACCATGCCGACCATCACCAGCAGCGAGAATTCCGAGCCCGGCGCATGCGGCGCGACCCAGCGGCCGAGCGCGATGAACAGCAGTGGCAGGCCGATCATCATCGCCAACAGCGCAAGGCTGGACAGTGCCATATGCCCAGGATCGCCGGCCTGCAGCACGATGAACAACGCCGCCAGGGCCAGCAGTTCACCGGCGATGGCCTTGCTGGTGACCCAGAACCGCTCGTCCTCGCTCAGCCCCAGCCGCGACAGCGAATCCATGATGAAACCGGTGGACGGGGTCAGCAGCGCCAGCGCCAGCAGCCCCGCTGCCTGCCATGGCAGACCGGCATAACGCCAGGCCAGCCAGCCGACGCCGAACAGGGTCGCGCTGCGGATCAGCAGATGCGCCAGCAGCGGCCACATGCCGCGCCGCAGGGCCTGCAGGTCCACTTCCAGGCCGGCGAACAGGAACAGCGAAGAGATACCCAGCGTGGCCAGCAGTCCGATGACCGTGTCGTGCGCCTGGTCGCCCAGCCAGAGCATGCCGATGATGCCGAACAGCAGGCAGGTCAGGGGCGCGGGCAGGCTGAACCGCTGCAGCGCGCGCGGAATCACCAGCAGCGCGAAGATCAGCAGCAGGTAGACCAGTTCATGACTCATCGGGGACTTCCGTGTGGATCGAAGGCGCGCAGGATGCGGGTTCGCGCACCGTGGGGCAAGCCGCCGATGAAGAACCCGTTGCCTCAGCCGATCAACTGGTCGGCGATCCGACCCACCTGCGCCAGCACGGCCGCTCGCTGTTCCTCGTCCACCGAAGCACCCTGCAGATAAGCGGTGATCACCCAGGGCGTGCCGCCCGCACGCGGCCACAGCACGGCAATATCGTTGCGGGTGTCCTCGCCGTTGCTGCCGGTCTTGTCACCCACGCGCCAGCGCTTGCCCAGCCCTGCGCGCAGGCAGGCGTCACCGGTCTGGTTGTCGATCAGCCAGTCGGCGAACTGCTGGCGCGATGCGGCGGAGAGACCATCACCCACGGCGAACCGTGCCAGGCTGGCAGCCATGGCCGCCGGACTGGTGGTATCGCGCGGATCGCCTGCGGCGAAGCGGTTCATGTCCGGCTCGTAGCGGTCGTTGCGGGTCACGCGGTCGCCGTGGTCGCGCAGGAAGGCGGTCAGTGCCGCCGGCCCGCCGGTCACCCCCAGCAGCAGGTTGGCCGCGGTGTTGTCGCTGGTGGTCAGGGTGCCGCGGCATAGGTCGCGCACGCTCAGGTCCTTGCCGACGTGGCGGCGGGCCACCGGGGCGTAGGACAGCAGGTCCTTCTCGGCGACCGGGACGCGGGTGTCGAGCGAGAGGCGACCGGCGTCGGCCAGGCTCAGCACATGGGCCACCAGCATCGACTTGAAGGTGCTGCACATCGGGAAGCGCTCGGTTTGGCGATGCCCGCCGATGCGGCGGCCGCTGCCGGTGTCGAGCACCGTCACGCCCAGCCGGCCGCCGCTGGCCTTTTCCAGCGCGGGGAAATCGGCGGCTCCGGCAATGGCGGCGGGCGTGGCCGGCGCAACGGCCGCAGGCGTGGCGCTCCGCGCCAGTGCAGGCGCGAGCAGGGAGGATGCGAGGGCGGCACCAGTGAACTGCAGGAATCGACGGCGAGCGTACATGGATGGGCTCCGGTAAACGTGCCCGATTATTGGAAGGGATGACGTAGGGCCACCAGCGGGAATTTTCAGGGACAGGCATGAGGTAAATTGATGCCTGTCAAAAAGAAGATCACGCCACGATGGGGGTTCGATCTGTCAAGCTAGGATCAGCCATCACCACACCTCACACCTGTCCATGCTCCACCCCACCCTGCCGCTGAATGCGCTGCGTGCCTTCGAAGCCGCGGCCCGGCACCAGAATTTCACCCGCGCGGCCCTGGAACTCTGTGTCAGCCAGGCCGCGCTGAGCCACCAGATACGCGGGCTGGAGGACCGTCTGGGCGTCCGCCTGTTCCATCGCCTGCCCCGCGGCGTGGCGTTGACCGAGGAAGGAGCAGCGCTGTACCCGGTGCTCAATGAATCCTTCGAGCGCATTTCAGCCAGCATCGCCCGCTACACCGGCGGCCCGGCACGGGAAGTGCTGACGATCGGGGTGGTCGGCACCTTCGCCACCGGCTGGCTGCTGCCGCGGCTGGCCGCGTTCGACGCCGCGCACCCGGATATCGAGCTGCGGCTGCAGACCCACAACAACCGCATCGACCTGGCCGGTGAAGGCCTGGACCTGGCGATCCGTTTCGGTGATGGCGACTGGCAGGGGCAGACCTGCACGGCGATCCTGGACGCGCCGTTCGCGCCGTTGTGTGCACCGGCACTGGCACGGCGGCTGAAACATCCGCGCGACCTGGCGGCCTTGCCGCTGCTGCGTTCGTACCGCAGCGACGAATGGCCACGGTGGCTGCAGATGGCCGGGGCCAACGGCGTGGAAGCACGCGGCCCGGTGTTCGATTCGTCGTTGACGCTGGCCGTCGCTGCCGCCGGTGGCGCAGGCGTGGCCTTGCTGCCACTGCGCATGTTCGAGGCGGACCTGGCCGAGGGCCGGCTGCTGCAACCGTTTGCCACCACGCTGGAACTGGGCCGCTACTGGCTGACCCGGCTGCGCTCACGCGCAGAGCGGGAACCGGCCAAGCGGTTCCGCGAATGGCTGCAGGCGCAGGGATGAAACACGTGCGCCGCGGGTAGCGCCGGGCCATGCCCGGCGAGCGCAGCGGATGGGAAAAGCCGCCGGGCATGGCCCGGCGCTACCGATGGAATCAGGATTCCAGCAGTTCCATCCAGGCCGCTTCGGCCTTTTCCAGCTGCGCGGCGGTGGCTTCGCGGTCGCGGCCGAGCACCGCCATGCGCGTGGCATCGGCATAGTTGCTCGAGTCAGCAAGCTGCCGGTCCAGTTCTGCCAGCACGCCTTCCAGCTCGGCGACCTTGGCTTCGGCACTGGCCAGTTTGTGCGGGTTGACCGGCTTCTTCTGCACCATCTGCGCGACCGGTGCGGTCTTGACCACCACCGGCTCCTCCACCTGCTCCATGCGTACCTTGGTGCCCTGCGCCTGCGGGCGCGTGCGCAGCCAGGCAGCGTACGCGTCGAGGTCGCCGTCGAACGGTTCGACCACGCCATCGGCCACGCGCCAGAAGGTGTCGCAGACCAGGCCGATCAGATGGCGATCATGCGAAACCATCACGATCGCGCCGTCGAAATCGGCCAGGGCTTCAGCCAGCGCTTCGCGCATTTCGAGGTCAAGGTGATTGGTCGGTTCGTCCAGCAGCAGCACGTTCGGCTGCTGCCAGGCGATCAACGCCAGCGCCAGGCGTGCGCGCTCGCCGCCGGAGAAGCCGTCCACCGGTTCGAAGGCACGGTCGCCCGGGAAATTCCACTTGCCGAGGAAATCGCGGAACGACTGGTTCGGTGCATCCGGGGCCAGGTCGCGGAAGTGTTCCATCGGCGACTGGCCTTCATGCAGCGACTCGACCGTGTGCTGGGCGAAGTAGCCGATGCGCAGGTCCGGATGGGCGGCGCGCTCGCCGGCGATCGGTGCCAGTTCGCCCACCAGGGTCTTCACCAGCGTTGTCTTACCGGCGCCGTTGGGGCCCAGCAGGCCGATGCGCTGGCCCGCTTCCAGGCCGAAGCCCACGTTGTGCAGGATCACCGAGTCACTGCCGTAGCCGGCCTCGACGTGGTTCAGGCGGATCAGCGAGAACGGCAGCTTGGCCGGCGGCGCAAACTCGATACGGAACTCGCGCTCGGCGCGCACCGCCTCGGTACCGGCCAGCTTGGCCAGTCGCTTCATCCGGCTCTGCGCCTGCGCTGCCTTGCTGGCCTGCGCCTTGAAACGGTCGATGAAGCTCTGCAGATGGGCGCGCTCGGCCTGCTCCTTCTCGTGCGCGATCTGCTGCTGGCGCAGCTGTTCGGCGCGCTGGCGTTCGAAGTCGGTGTAGCCGCCCGGGTAAAGCTTGGCGCCACCACCGTGCAGGTGCAGGGTGTGGGTGGCGACGTTGTCGAGGAACTCGCGGTCATGCGAGATCAGCAGCAGGGTGCCCGGGTACTTCAGCAGCCACTGTTCCAGCCAGTACACCGCGTCCAGATCCAGGTGGTTGGTCGGTTCGTCGAGCAGCAGCAGGTCGCTGGGCATCATCAGCGCGCGGGCCAGGTTCAGGCGCACGCGCCAGCCGCCGGAGAACGAGGACACCGCGCGGTGGTGCGTTTCCGCCGGGAAACCCAGGCCATGCAGCAGCTTGCCGGCGCGCGCTTCGGCGTCGTAGGCGTTCAGCTCGGCCATGCGCGTATGCGCCTCGGCCACCGCTTCCCAGTCTTCACGGGCGGTGGCTTCGGCCTCGGCAGCCAGCACGGCGGCAACCTCGACGTCACCGCCCAGCACGAAGCTCAGCGCCGGGTCCGGCAGCGACGGGGTTTCCTGGGCGACGCTGGCGATGCGGATCTTGCCGGGCAGGTCGACGTCACCCTTGTCGGCCTCCAGCTCGCCCTTCACCGCCGCGAACAGGCTGGACTTGCCAGCGCCGTTGCGGCCGACCACGCCTACCCGGTAACCGGCATGCAGAGTCAGGTCGACATTGGACAACAGCAGCCGCTCGCCGCGGCGCAAGGCGAAATTACGAAGCGAAATCATGGGGGGAGGCGTCCATATAACCGAATGGAATGTGCTGGTAAGCACTGTTCCTGCGACGCAATTCTAACGTTAACGAATACTTGACGCGCCCCGGGATGCGCGGCGGGCGACGTTCCTCTCTCCCACGTCCTGTCCGCGCGCCTCCCGGGCCCCTCCCCCGTCACTGCCCCGTCGCAGCTAAATGGTTGCTGCTGCAACGTTTTTTCTGATGACCGGCATTTGACAGGCGCTGAATATCCCGTTAATTCCTGTATTGCGCACCGCAACAACCGTCGTCCGCTCACCCCCGTGATGTCGATTCCGGTGCCATCCCGCCAACCGGAGCCCCCTCCCGATGACCCGCAAGACCAGCCTGATCGCCGCCGCCGTCGCTGTCGCACTCGGTGGTTCTCCGTTCGTTGCCGCCGCCCAACAGGCCGGCACCGCCGCCAACACCCTGGATACGGTGATCGTCACCGGCACCCGCGTGGCCGACCGAACGGTCGCCGAATCGCAGTCGCCGATCGACATCATCACCCCCGAGATCCTGCAGTCCACCGGTACCGGTGAGCTGGCCACGGCGCTGTCGCGCGCCCTGCCGTCGCTGAACTTCCCGCGCCCGGCACTGACCGACGGCACCAGCGGTGTGCGCCCGGCACAGCTGCGCGGCCTGTCGCCGGACCAGGTGCTGGTGCTGGTCAACGGCAAGCGCCGCCACACCTCGGCGATGATCAACGTCAACGGCAGCATCGGCCGTGGTTCGTCGGCGGTGGACATCAACGCGATTCCGATCGCCGCCATCGAGCGCGTCGAGGTGCTGCGTGACGGCGCCTCCGCACAGTACGGTTCGGATGCCATCGCCGGCGTCATCAACATCGTGCTGAAGGGCAGCGGCAGTGGCGGCAGCCTGGCCGTCGACTACGGCCAGTATTCGGCCGGCGACGGCAACAAGTACCAGCTGTCCGGCGATACCGGCGTGGAGTTCGGCAACGGCCGTGGCCGCGTGCATGTGGCCGGCCAGATCAGCCAGCAGGACGAGAGCGACCGCGCCGGCCCGTACCGCGGCACCACGCCGAACACCGGCAACTTCCCCAGCGTTGGCCAGACCACCTTCATCGTCGGCGACCCGAAGGTCGACGCCACCGCTGCCTCGGTCAATGCCAGCTTTGATTTCAGCGACCACGTGACCGGCTATGCGAGCGCGCTGCTCAGCAACCGCGACATCACCTCGTTCGCGTTCTACCGTTCGCGCAACCACAGTGGGCAGAGCGCGCTGCTGGCGCAGACCTACCCGGACGGCTACGTGCCGCAGATCAACCAGTACTCCAAGGACCGCTCGCTGGTGGCCGGCGTCAAAGGCAACACCGACAACGGCTGGACCTGGGACCTGAGCCTGAACCACGGCGAGAACACCCTGGATTTCCACACCCGCAACAGCATCAACTACAGCCTGGGCGCGACCAGCCCGCGTTCGTTCTACGACGGTACGCTGAAGTACCAGCAGGACATCTTCAACGCCGACCTGACCAAGTCGCTGGACTGGGGCCTGGCCTATCCGGTCACGCTGTCCTTCGGCGGTGAGTACCGTCGCGAGAAGTGGGACCAGAACCCGGGTGAACTGAACTCCTACACCGGCACCGGCGCGCAGGGCTTCGCCGGCTTCACCCCGACCAACGAAGTACACACCGACCGCCACAACTACGCGGTCTATGCGGGCCTGGAAGCGGACCTGACCGAGAAGTTCTCGGCCGGCATCACCGGCCGCTACGAGGATTACTCGGACTTCGGCGACCGCTTCTCCGGCAAGCTGTCGGCGCGCTACGCGTTCACCGACAAGGTCGCGCTGCGGGCAACCGCCTCCAGCGGCTTCCGCGCACCGTCGCTGCCGCAGCAAGGCTACCAGGCGGTGACCAGCCAGTTCACCAACGGTGTGTTCGTCGAACGCGGCACCTTCCCGACCACCAGCCAGGCCGCGCAGGCGCTGGGCGCTTCGCCGCTGAAGGCGGAGACGTCCACCTCCTACAGCCTGGGCCTGGTACTGCAGCCGATCGACCGCCTGTACGTCACCGTCGATGCGTATCAGATCGACATCGACAACCGCATCGCGCTGTCTTCCAGCATCACCACCAACGCCGCTTCCAGTGCGCTGCTGTCCGGGCTGGGCCTGCCGCAGGTCACCGCGTTCTCGTACTTCACCAATGGCCTGGACACCCGCACCCGCGGCGTCGACTTCGTGTCCAGCTACACCGTGCCGTTCAGCGCCAGCAGCCTGGAATTGACCGCGGCGTACAGCTACAACGACACCGAAGTACAGCGCGTGGGTGGCACGCCGGCGGTGTTCGGCACGCTGGGCCTGACCCAGTCGCTGATCGGCCGCGATGAGATCGGCCGCATCGAAGACAGCTACCCGCACGACAAGACCATCCTCAGCGGCACCTGGCGCTCGGACCACTGGGAGCTGGGCCTGGCGGCGACCCGCTACGGCAAGTTCACCGTGCGCAACTCGGCCACGGCCGCGCGTGACCAGACCTACGGCGACAAGTGGGTGCTGGATGCTTCGGCCAGCTACAAGCCGAGCGCGAACTGGACGCTGACGGTGGGTGCCGACAACCTGCTGAACGAGTACCCGGACCGCACCGAGGATCTGCAGAACTCGACCTTCGGCATGCTGCCGTACAGCAACTACTCGCCGTTCGGCTTCAATGGCGCGTACGTGTATGGGCGGATCAAGTACAACTGGTAAGCGGTAGCGGGCGCGCCGGGCCCTGCCCGGCGGCTGCCCTGGTAGTGCCGGCCGCTGGCCGGCAACAACGCGCGGGCACCCGCAGGCCACGAATCATGGCCTGCGGGTTTGCCGTATCTGGCCGCATCGGTGAAAATCGGGGTACCCCCCCTGTTTTCTGCGAGAGCCGATGCACCATGACACCGACCTGATCAACATCGTTGCCGTTGGTCTCGGGCTCGCCTTCATCTTCGGCGCGCTGGCCAACAAGCTCCGCTTGTCTCCTCTGGTCGGTTACCTGGTTGCTGGCATCTGCGTCGGTCCGTTCACTCCGGGCTTCGTCGCCGACCAAGCGTTGGCCAACCAGCTGGCCGAACTGGGCGTGATGCTGCTGATGTTCGGCGTCGGCCTGCACTTCTCGCTGAAGGACCTGATGGCGGTCAAGGCCATCGCCATTCCCGGTGCCATCGGCCAGATCCTGGTCGCCACCCTGCTCGGCTGGGGGCTGGCGGCGCTGATGGGCTGGCCGGTCATCCACGGCGTGGTGTTCGGTTTCGCGCTGGCCACGGCCAGTACCGTGGTGCTGCTGCGCGCGATGGAAGAGCGCCGCCTGCTGGAAACCCAGCGCGGCAAGATCGCAGTCGGCTGGCTGATCGTCGAAGACCTGGCCTGTGTGCTGGCACTGGTGATGATGCCGGTGATGGCCGGGGTGTTCGGGCCCGACGCGGCCAACGAACACCACACCATCGGCAGCGTGCTGGCCAGCATTGGCTGGACGTTCGTGCAGCTGGGCCTGTTCGTTGCAGTGATGCTGGTGGTCGGCCGCCGGGTCATTCCGTGGATCCTGGAGCGCATCGCCGGTACCGGCTCACGCGAACTGTTCACCCTGTCGGTGCTGGCGATCGCACTCGGCGTGGCGTTCGGTTCGGCGATGCTGTTCGGCGTGTCGTTCGCGCTGGGCGCGTTCTTCGCCGGCATGCTGCTCAATGAGTCCGAACTCAGCCACAAGGCGGCCAGCGATTCACTGCCGCTGCGTGATGCATTCGCGGTGCTGTTCTTCGTCTCGGTGGGCATGCTGTTCAATCCCGGCATCCTGATCGAGCACCCCTGGCAGGTGCTGGCTACGGCCGGCATCATCATGTTCGGCAAATCGGCGGCGGCCTTCTTCATCGTGCGCGCGTTCGGCCATCCCACCGGCACCGCGTTGACGATCTCGGCCAGCCTGGCGCAGATCGGCGAGTTCGCCTTCATCATCGCCGGCCTCGGCGTGACCCTGAAGATCCTGCCGCCCACCGGCCAGGCGCTGGTGCTGGCCGGCGCGCTGATCTCGATCATGCTCAATCCGCTGGTGTTCGGCCTGCTCGACCGCTGGCTGTTGAAGCACCAGGAAACCACGCCCACCGCGGTGGAGACCGAGCTGCCGCCTGGGCCGTCGCTGGACCTGCACGACCATGCCATCGTCATCGGCTACGGCCGCGTCGGCAGTGCGCTGGCACAGGTGCTGCGCGACCGTGGCGTGCCGGTGATGATCATCGACGACAACAAGGAACACGTGGCCGAAGCACATGCGGCCGGCCTGCCCGGCATCCGCGGCAGCGCCGCTTCGGACAAGGTCCTGGCCGAGGCCCATCCCGAGCGCGCGAAGATCGCGGTGCTGGCGATCCCGCAGCCGCTGGAAGCCGGTGAGACACTGGCCAAGCTGCGTGCGATCAACCCTGACCTGACCCTGCTGGCGCGCGCGCACAGCGATGCCGAAGTGAAGCATCTGCTTGAACACGGTGCCGACGGTACCGTGAGGGCGGAGCGCGAGCTGGCCTACTCGCTGGCCGAAATGGTGATGGCGACCCCGCCGTATCGCAACCTCGGGCAGCACAGCATTCCGGTGGTGTGAGGGGTGTGCGGCAGGGCTGCGCCCTGCACCCTGCACCCGCGGTAGTGCCGGCCGCTGGCCGGCAACCGCAACGGCAACGGCAACAGCAAAAGCTGGCTTCCTGTGGGTTGGCGGGGTGGGTCCGGTTGCAGGGGACGCCGTGAATCCGTCCATGGAGGCTCGGTCGCGCCATCCATGGCGCTCACGCCCCTGCAACCGGACCCACCCCGCCTTCGACAGATTTCCGCGATCTGCTGGAATGGCATGGCCTGATCTTGGTGGGTGTCGACCTTGGTCGACACGTCGATCGACGTCATGCGTGGATGCTTGTCGTCGGACTATTGGATTTCGATTGAGATTCATCCACGTATGGCGTGGATCTACCGGGGTGGGTTGCGCCCAAAAGAATCCCCGGCCGACCCGCATCGGCCGGGGATGATATCGCCACGCCCTTGGAGAGCGTCTCTACCGTAGCGCGTTCCTACGGCGGTGGTGATCGCCTGTGGCGATGACAACCAAGCCGGCGGCTATCAGGCGTCATCCAACGCCTGCTCCAGGTCAGCGCGCAGGTCGCCGATGTGCTCGATGCCGATCGACAGGCGCACGGTGTCCTCGCTGACCCCGGCCCTGGCGAGCTCGGCCGCATCCAGCTGGCGATGGGTGGTCGACGCCGGATGGGTGGCCAGCGACTTCGCATCCCCCAGGTTCACCAGCCGGGTGAACAGCTTCAGTGCATCAAGGAAACGCGCGCCGGCAACACGCCCGCCCGGCAGGCCGAAGGTCAGCACGCCGGAGCCGTGGCCGCCCAGATAGCGCTGCGCCGCCGCGTGTTCGGGGTCGTCGGGCAACCCGGCATAACGCACCCACGCCACCTTCGGATGCGCGCGCAGGTACTCCGCCACGGCCAGCGCATTGGCATTGATCCGCTCCATGCGCAGGGCCAGGGTCTCGATGCCCTGCAGGATCAGGAAGGCATTGAACGGTGACAACGCGGCGCCGGTATTGCGCAACGGCACCACCCGCGCACGGCCGATGTAGGCCGCCGCGCCGAGCGCTTCGGTGTAGACCACACCGTGATAACTCGGGTCGGGCTGGTTCAAGCGGGCGAAGCGTTGCGGCTGCGCCGTCCAGTCGAAACGGCCCGAGTCGACGATCGCCCCCCCCAGACTGGTGCCGTGGCCGCCGAGGTACTTGGTCAGCGAGTGCACCACGATGTCGGCGCCATGTTCGAACGGGCGCAGCAGGAACGGCGTGGCTACCGTGTTGTCGACGATCAGCGGCACGCCTGCCGCATGCGCGACCTCGGCGATCGCGGCAATGTCGGTGACGTTGCCGCGCGGGTTGCCGATCGACTCGACGAACACGGCCTTGGTGCGCGCATCGATCAGGGCTGCGAACGCAGACGGGTCGGCCGGATCGGCGAAACGCGTCTGGATGCCGTACTGCGGCAGTGTGTGCGCCAGCAGATTGAGGCTGCCGCCGTACAGCGCGCTGGCGGCGACGATGTTGTCGCCGGCCTCGGCAATGGTCTGGATCGCATAGGTGATCGCCGCCTGCCCCGAGGCCAGTGCCAACGCGCCGATGCCCCCTTCCAGTGCCGCCACGCGCTGCTCCAGCACGTCGGTGGTGGGGTTCATGATGCGCGTATAGATGTTGCCCGGTACCTTCAGGTCGAACAGGTCCGCTCCGTGCTGGGTATCATCGAATGCGTAGGCCACGGTCTGGTAGATCGGCACCGCCACCGCGCGGGTGGTCGGCTCGGGACGGTAGCCGCCGTGCACTGCCAGGGTTTCCAGTTGCCACTGCGGATCGCTCATTGCGCCAGGCTCCATCCGGGGAAACGCCCACCATAGGCCTGCCTTCGACCGCCACTGAGAGCCGCTGGCGATGACGCCAGTACCGGCGGTTATCAGGTTGCCCGGGATTCAGGCAGACGTCATGGGCCATTGCTAGGCTTCGCCGCCGGGCCCTTCGCCCCGGACAAGGACGCCCTACCGATGCAGCCCTCCCCGTGGACTCCCGCCGCCGGCACCCCGACCCAGGTGCTGCTGGTCGAGGACGACCGCCGCCTGGCCGAGCTGGTCAGCGACTATCTGCGCGAACATGGATTTGCCGTGCAGCACGTGCCGCGTGGCGACCTGGCCAGCGCGGCCTGCCGCCAGCACGCGCCGGAACTGGTGGTGCTGGACCTGATGCTGCCTGGCCTCGGTGGCATTGATGTGTGCCGGCAGATCCGCAGTTTTTCCGACGTGCCGATCCTGATGCTGACGGCGTGCGAGGACGATATCGAACAGGTGCTGGGCCTGGAGTCCGGCGCCGATGACTACGTGCACAAGCCGATCGAGCCGCGCCTGCTGCTGGCACGCCTGCGCGCGCTGCTGCGTCGTCGCCATGGCAGCGGCCCTGCCGGCGTACCGTGCCGGCTGATGCATGGCGAACTGCTGATCGATCGCGTGCAGCGCGAGGTTCACCTGCATGGGCAGCCGGTGGAACTGGGCACCACCGAATTCGAAATCCTCTGGCTGCTGGCCAGCCAGCCCGGGCAGATCCTCTCGCGCGACCAGATCCTGCAGGCGGCACGTGGTATCGGCTTCGATGGCCTGGACCGCAGCGTGGATGTCTGCATCGGCAAGCTGCGCCGCAAGCTGGGTGACGACGCGCGCGAACCGCGCCGGATCAAGACCGTCTGGGGCCGTGGCTACCAGTTCAACCCGTCGGCCTGGTCGGCGTGAAGCGCCTGTTCCTGTGGTTGTGGTTCGTCACCGGCGCTTGCCTGCTGGTGTCGGTGTTCAGCCTCAACCAGCTGCTGGACCGCATCTACACGCCCCTGCAGGAACGCGTCTTCGTCGAACAGGTGCGCGGCCAGGTGTATGCGCTGCGCAGCGGACTGGCCGGTCTGGACCGCCCGCAGCAACAGCAGCGTCTGGCGCAGTGGCAACCACACTACGGCGTTGCCCTGTCGCTGCTGGATGCACCGCCACAGCTCGATGACGAAGAGCGCAGTACCCTGCGCGGGGACGGCTTCATCGTCCGCGACCGCTACCAGCAGGTCCTGCTGCCCATCGATGGTGCTGACGGACGCTGGCTGCAGCTGCGCTTTCCCGGCGAAGTGCAGATGACGCTGTACATGACCGTCGCCGCGTACCTGTGCATCCTGCTGCTGGTCGGCGCTTGCCTCTATGCGTGGGTACGCCTGCTGTGGCGCGACCTGGAGGCGCTACGGGGTCATGCAGACCGCATCGGTGCCGGCGACCTGCAGGCGCGTGCGCAGGTATCGCCGCGTTCGCAGATCCGGGTCATCGTCGAGCATTCCAACCGCATGGCAGCGCGCGTGGCCGAACTGGTGCAACGGCAGCGCGATCTTACCCATGCCATTTCCCATGAGCTGCGCACGCCGATCGCACGCCTGGCCTTCGGCCTGGATCTGATGCAGGACAGCAACGATCCGGCGCGGCGGGCACACCTCGCTGCCGGCCTGCATGGCGACCTGGCCGAGCTCAACCGGTTGGTCAGCGAGCTGCTGGCGTACGAGCGGCTTGAGCATCCCAACGATGCCGAACCCATGCAACGGATCGAAGCAAACAACTGGCTCCAGGCCTGCATGGAAGACGCGCGCCGCGATGCCGAGCGCGCGGGCCTGGTGCTGCAGGTGTGGCCCAGTGCGTTGCCACGCGTGGATGCCGAGCCGCGGCTGCTGCAGCTGGCCCTGAGCAACCTGGTCGGCAACGCGATGCGTTATGCACGCACCCGTGTGGAGGTGTCACTGGTCAGCGTGGCCGGCAAGGCCTGCCTGCGCGTGGACGACGATGGCCCCGGCATCGCCGAAGCTGATCGCGAGAAGGTGCTGCGCCCGTTCACTCGTCTGGATGACAGCCGCAGCCGCGACACGGGTGGCTTCGGCCTGGGCCTGGCCATCGCCGGGCGCATCGCGGTTCGTCACCACGGAGAGCTCCGCGTGGGGCGCGCGACCCTCGGTGGCGCGCGCCTGGAAATGCACTGGCCAATGGCTGCCAGCTGAACGGCACAGGCCGCGCTTACAGTTGCTTACAACTCCCGCACAACTGCGGACGGATTGGTCGCCGGCGTCCCGCCACGCTGGCGACCCTGCAGCACGCGCCGGATGCGCGCGCTGCACTTCCTCCCAATGTAGAGAGTTGCCATGTCCCACCTTCGCCGTTTCCCCACCCTGCTCGGCTTGGTCCTGTTGCCCTTGTTCGCAACGTCCGCAGCGCATGCCAAGGATGACCAGTGGACCTTCGAGCTTGCTGCTGGCGGCGGTGTCGCCCCGCGTTACAGCGGCAGCGAGGAATTCCAGGCCGCGCCGACACTGTCCTTCGATGTGACCTCGCCGGGCGGTTGGTTTCTGGGCACCAGCGGTGCGGGTTGGGGTACGGCGATCGGCGAACACACCCGCGTGCGTGCCTACGTCGGTGGCAGCGGCAGCCGCCGCGAGAAGAACTCGATCCTCGGCGGCTCGGACTTCCTGCGTGGCATGGGTGATATCGATACCCGGCCCCTGGTCGGCCTGGCGGCTGGTTATACGCTGGGTGAGGCGGTGCTGAGCGGTTCCTGGCAGTACACGCTGAAAGACGACGACAAGGGCGACAACGGCCTTGCGACCCAGCAGATCCATCTGAACCTGGAGATGCCGTTGTTCGATCTGGCCGGTGGCGTGGTCAGCGGCAGCGTCTCCACCGACTACGGCAACCGCGGTTACATGCAGACCTGGTATGGCGTCAGCCCTGACCAGGCCGCTCGCACCGGTTTCGCCCAGCACAAGCCCAAGGCTGGTCTGGTCAGCGCCGGCCTGGGCATGAAATGGAGCCATCGCGCCGGCCGCAACGGCAACTGGTACATCGCCGTGGAAGGCACCCGCCTGCTGGGCGATGCGGCCGACAGCCCGATCGTGCAGAAGGCCAACCAGTTCGGCTTGATGACCGGGTATACGCACCGGTTCTGAGACTTGCCGGCAAGCGCCGGAGGCGGCCGGTCGCTATAACGGAAACGGGGCGCTGCAATCATGCAGCGCCCCGTTCGGCTCAGGCCTTGGCGAACACCAGATGGCCGCCGTCGTTGCCCACTTCGATGGTATCGCCGTTAGCGAAGGCACCGGACAGGATCTGCTGCGCCAACGGGTTTTCCAGCTGTGCCTGGATCGCACGCTTCAGCGGACGCGCACCGTACACCGGATCGAAGCCAACGTTCCCGAGCAGATCGAACGCCGCGTCGGACACCATCAGCTTCAGGCCACGCTCGGCCAGACGCTTTTCCAGGCCGCGCATCTGGATGCGCGCGATCTGCTTGATCTGCTGCTTGTCCAGCGGATGGAACACCACGATGTCGTCCAGCCGGTTGATGAACTCCGGACGGAAGTGCGCCTGCACCACGCCCATCACCGCCGCCTTCATCTGCGTGTAGGCCTCCGGTGTGTCATCGCCACTCATGTCCTGGATCTGGTGCGAACCCAGGTTGGAGGTCATCACGATGACGGTGTTGCGGAAGTCCACCGTGCGGCCCTGGCCGTCGGTCAGGCGACCATCGTCCAGCACCTGCAGCAGGATGTTGAACACATCCGGATGCGCCTTCTCCACCTCATCCAGCAGGATCAGCGAATACGGGCGACGGCGCACGGCCTCGGTGAGGTATCCACCTTCCTCGTAGCCCACATAGCCCGGGGGCGCACCGATCAAGCGTGCGACGCTGTGCTTCTCCATGAACTCGCTCATGTCGATGCGGATCATCGCGTCGGCACTGTCGAACAGGAACTCGGCGAGCGACTTGCACAGTTCGGTCTTGCCCACGCCGGTCGGGCCCAGGAACAGGAACGAGCCACCCGGTCGATTCGGATCGGACAAGCCAGCGCGCGAACGACGCACTGCGTCGGACACCACCTTGATCGCCTCTTCCTGGCCGACCACGCGGTTGTGCAGCACCTCTTCCATGCGCAGCAGCTTGTCGCGCTCGCCTTCCAGCATCTTGTTGACCGGGATGCCGGTCCAACGCGAGACGACTTCGGCGATCTCCTCGTCGGTGACGCGGTCCTGCACCAGCTTGAAGTCGTGGTTCTCCACTTCCTGGGCGGCCGCCAGCTGCTTCTCCAGCTGCGGCAGCACGCCATACTGGATCTCGCTCATGCGCGCGAAATCCTGCCGGCGCTGCGCCGACTCCAGTTCAACCTTGGCCTGCTCGACCTGTTCCTTGAGCTTGGTCGTGCCCTGCAGCGCGGCCTTCTCCGACTTCCAGACCTCGTTCAGATCGGAGAACTCGCGCTCCAGCGCGTCGATATCGTTTTCCAGATCGGCCAGACGCTGCCGCGAGGCATCGTCCTTTTCCTTCTTCAGCATCTCGCGCTGGATCTTCAACTGGATCAGGCGACGCTCCAGCCGGTCCAGTTCCTCCGGCTTGGAGTCGATCTCCATGCGCAGGCGTGAAGCGGCTTCGTCCATCAGGTCGATGGCCTTGTCCGGCAGCTGGCGGTCGGTGATGTAGCGGTTGGACAGCGTGGCCGCGGCGACGATGGCCGGGTCGGTGATCTCCACCCCGTGATGCACCGCGTACTTTTCCTTCAGGCCGCGCAGGATCGCGATGGTGTCCTCCACCGTCGGCTCACCCACGAACACCTTCTGGAAGCGGCGCTCCAGCGCGGCATCCTTCTCGATGTACTTGCGGTATTCGTCCAGCGTGGTCGCACCGACGCAGTGCAGCTCACCGCGTGCGAGTGCGGGCTTGAGCATGTTGCCGGCATCCATCGCGCCGTCGGCCTTGCCCGCGCCGACCATGGTGTGCAGCTCATCGATGAACAGGATGATCTGCCCTTCGCTCTTGGCCAGGTCGTTGAGCACGCCCTTCAGGCGCTCCTCGAATTCGCCGCGGAACTTCGCACCGGCGATCAGCGCGCCCATGTCCAGCGACAGCACGCGCTTGCCACGCAGGCCTTCGGGCACTTCGTCGTTGATGATGCGCTGGGCCAGGCCTTCGACGATGGCAGTCTTGCCCACGCCGGGTTCGCCGATCAGCACCGGGTTGTTCTTGGTACGACGCTGCAGCACCTGGATGGTGCGGCGGATTTCCTCGTCGCGGCCGATCACCGGGTCGAGCTTGCCGCTCTCGGCACGCGCGGTCAGGTCGATGGTGTACTTCTCCAGCGCCTGCCGCTGTTCCTCGGCGTTCTCCGACTGCACGTTCTCGCCGCCACGCAGCTTGTCGATGGCGGTCTGCAGGCGCGCCTTGTCGGCACCGGCAGCGCGCAGCGCCATGCCCAGCGTGCCACCGTCTTCCAGCGCGGCCAGCACGAACCACTCGCTGGCGATGAAGGCATCGCCCTGCTGCTGTGCCAGCTTGTCGGTGTGGTTGAGCAGGCGGTTGAGATCGTTGCCGATCGACAGGTTGCCGGCCTGGCCGGACACCTTCGGCAGCGCTTCAAGCGCCTCGTCCAGGCGCTCGCGCAGCACCGGCACGTTGACGCCGGCCTGGGCCAGCAACGGCCGGGTGCTGCCGCCCTGCTGGTCCAGCAGGGCACTGAAGACATGTACCGGTTCAATGATGCTGTTGTCGCGGCCTACCGCCAGCGACTGCGCGTCTGCCAGCGCCTGCTGGAAACGCGAGGTGAGCTTGTCCATGCGCATTGCGGAACCTCATCGGTCATCTTGGCCGGCCGCGCCGGCGATGCTGGAAAGATGCGGTTGCCCCACCCGGTTTCAAGGGTGGCTGCGACTGCATTCGAAGGCCAGTCAGCCTGCGGCCAGCATGCCGGACGGGGTGTTGTCGGCGCGTTGATCCGGATCAGATCCGCACGATGGGGGCTCTCAACGGGTGATCGCGCCCCGGATCGCCCGCAGCTGCTGCTTGACCGCCCGCGCCTGCGCCGCGTCCATGCGCAGCAAGGCCTTCTGGCCGATCGAACGCGACTGCAGGGTGGCATCGACGAAGCGGTAGCGTCCGCGCTCATCGCGCTCCACCAGCGGTGCTTGAGCCAGCTCAGGGGTGTCCAGCAGATGATCGATGACTGACACCAGGCGGTCATTGAAGTAGCCATTGGGCTTCCCCAGATCGACGTAGGCCTGCTGGATCAACGGATAGAAGCGCTTGTAGGCCATGGCCGCCGCCGCCGGGTCAAGCGCCGTGAAGGCCTGCACATAGGGCGCATAGCGCGCGGCATTGGCCGCAGCGATACGTTCGCCGCCCTCTCCCTGCTCCACCTGCAGGCTGCCCGGCAGCGGCCGAGCGGCCAGCGCGGTAGGCGGCACACTGGCCTTGTCCAGGTTGTCGATCTGGGTGACCAGCCGCTGGATCAGGTGATCACGCAGCAGCGCAGTCAACGCACCCTCGCCCTTGAACAGTTCGCTCAATGCGCTCCAGGCAGCGGCATCGCTGTCAGCCAGCTTCGGCAGCGCCGGATCGGCGGCCGCCTCCGAATCCAACGGATGCCTGATCGGCGGTGGTGCGGGGTCCTGGGTAGCAGCGGGCTTCGGTGCAGCTCCTGCCGCCGTCGGGGTGGATTGCACTGGCACCGATACGCCATCTGCCAGGCCCTGCAACTGGTCGCGGAACAACCATGTGCCCGCGCCGCCCACCACCACCACGCCCAGAACCCAGGGCCAGACCGCTTTTCCACTCTGCATGATGCAGTACCTCGCTTTTCACCTGCATGGACAAGGTGTGACTCCCCTCGTTCGGCAGGGTTCCCCATCCATTCCGCTGGCGTTGTGGTTCACGCCTGCTTTGCGCGGTACGCGCGACCCTGTTGTTCTTGCCTGGTGGAGACGTCTTCATGCAGTACGCGCTGTACTACTGGACCGGCATCCAGGGCCGTGGCGAATTCGTGCGGCTGGCGCTGGAAGATGCCGGCGCCGACTATGTCGACATGGCGCGGGTGCATGGCGATGCCGTGATGCAGCCGTTCCTCGACGGCCACAACGAAGGTGCGCAACCTTTCGCGCCACCGTTCCTGAAGGCCGGGCGACAGGTCATCGCACAGGTTGCGGCCATTCTCGATTTCCTCGGCCCGACGCTGGATCTGGTCCCGCAGGCCGCCTCGCGGCGCATGCAGGCGCTGCAGTGGCAGCTGACCATCGCCGATCTGGTGGCCGAGGTGCACGACACCCACCATCCCATTGCCGCGTCGAAGTACTACGAGGACCAGAAGACCGAAGCGAAGGCGCGCGCAGCAGCGATGCGCGGTGAGCGCCTGCCGAAGTTCCTCGGCTACTTCGAGCAGGTGCTGAAGGCCAACGGCGGTCGCCACCCGTTGCGCGAACACTCCTACGTGGATCTGTCACTGTTCCAGCTGCTGAGTGGGCTGGACTACATGTTTCCGCGCCGCATGCAGGCGCTGTGGCCCACGTTGCCACTGCTGCGCGCGTTGAAGGATCGGGTGCAACAACGGCCCGGCATCGCCGCCTATCTCGCTTCGGAGCGGCGGCTCGCCTTCAACAGCAACGGCATCTTCCGGCATTACCCGGAGCTGGATTCAGAGCGGTAGTGCCGGGCCATGCCCGGCGGCAACGCAACCCAACGCCGGGCATGGCCCGGCGCTACCGGTCAATGGGCGTTTTCAGCCAGCGGCTTCACCGCCTGCTTCTGCAACGACAGCAGCCCCAACAGGATGGCCAAGGCCACATACGCGCCGGCGAACTGCCAGCTGATGACACGGGCCAGCCCCTGCAGATCCCACGGCAGGTAGATGCCGCCGCGCGGATCCACCGAATGGATCAGGCCGAACAGGGTGAGCACCGCGGCCACCAGCAGGAAGCCACAGGCGCGGCGCAGGCGGCCATCAACCATCGCCGCGACGGTGGCGATCCACAGCATCGAGGTAATGATGAAGCCGTTGCCCAGCGCGAAGATCACCGCCAGCTCCGGCAGGCCGTGGCCATCGACGTGGGTCAGCAGTGCGCCCATCTGCTCGGCAGGAATCCAGCCCGGCGCCTTGATCGCCAGCAGGTAGGCCGCCGACGGCAGGAAGCCCAGCACCATCGCGCCGGCATGCTGGCGCGGCGTCGCCTGGAACGCCTGGGTGGTGATGTCGATCGACACGTACACGATGATCGGCGCCAGCACCGCCAGCGGCAGCCACTGCACCAGCCCGGAAATGATGCCGAGCATGCCGCCGATGCCGACGAACAGGCCGGTCAGCAGCGTGTAGCCGCTGCGCGCGCCCATGTGCTTGTAGGCCGGCTGACCGATGTATGGCGTGGTCTGTGCAACGCCGCCACAGACGCCAGCGACCAGCGTGGCCACCGCTTCCACCAGCAGGATGTCGCGGGTGCGGTAGTCATCGCCGGCCGCGCGCGCGCTCTCGGAGACGTTGATGCCACCGACCACCATCAGCAGGCCGAACGGCAGCAGCAGCGGCAGGTAGGTCATCGCGGTCGGCAGGCCCTCGATGAAGCCCAACGTCGGCAGCGGCAGTACCACCTGCGGAGGCACCCAGGCCGGAATCTGGAAGCCGGGCACACCCAGCCCGGCCAGGCCAAGCCCGTAATACAGGACGGTGCCGAACACGAACGCCAGCAGCACACCGGGGCCACGCAGCGGCAGCTTGCCCTTGGCGATCAGCACGTACAGCAGCAGGCCCAGCGTGGTGAAGCCGACCAGCGGCGAGCGCAGGGTTTCCAGCAGCGGCAGCAGGCCCATCAGCACCAGTGCGATGCCAGCGATGGAGCCCAGCAGCGCGGCACGTGGCAGCGCGCGGGTCACCGCTTCACCGAAGAAGGACAGGATCAGCTTGAGCACGCCCATGATGACCAGCGAGGCCATGCCCAGCTGCCAGGTGGCGATGGCCGCGGCATGCGGGTCCATGCCCTGCTGCTTGAAGGCCAGGAAGGCCGGGCCCAGCACCAGCAGTGCCATGCCGATGCTGGTCGGCGCATCCAGGCCCAGCGGCATGGCGGTGACGTCGTCGCGCCCGGTACGTGCGGCCAGGCGCCGTGCCATCAGGGTGTACAGCAGGTTGCCGACCAGCACGCCCAAGGCGGTGCCGGGGAACATGCGGCCGAAGACCACGTCGGCGGGGAACTGGAACATCCCGACCAGGGCCATGGCGATGAAGCCGAGGATGGAGAGGTTGTCGACGACCAGGCCGAAGAAGCCGTTGAAGTCGCCAGCGACGAACCAGCGGCGCGGCGCGGTGGAAGCGGGAGCGGACATGGAAGGGGTGGTGGGGGTGGGGACCGCCGATGGTAGGCCCAGCGGGGCCGGCGCGCCAATTCCCGCGTGGAATGATGGGTTCCAGCCAACGGCGGAGCCCCTCGTGGTTGGTCGCCGGAAGCAGCCCATCGGAGTAGACCGGGCGGGGTGGGCTGCGCAGGACACGCAGTAAACCTGTGGTGGTCAAGTACTTCTGGACACTCCCAGAGGGAGTTCAGGCCACCTGCACTTCACGGAGCGCAGGTGGCACAAGGCCGTTGGCACTGTGCAGCCGACGGTGGTTGTACCAGTTCACAAATTGTTCGATGTCTGCTGCAGCCTCCTGTCGAGTGGGATATTTGGAGTACAGCCACTCCCCTTTGAGGGTGGCAAATACCCGTTCCACCACCGCGTTGTCCCAGCAATTCCCCTTCCGGCTCATGCTCTGGGTGATGCCGTTGTCGCGCAGGATCTCGGCCATCGCGTGGCTGGTGTATTGCCGCC
>NZ_WKEE01000071.1:0-23541 GCF_021605635.1 Stenotrophomonas sp. PA-6-5C | reverse complement strand
CATCCCACCCGACCCCTGACAGTTTCCGTGCGCGTCCAGCCACGGAGAAGAAAAAAAAGATCAAAAGCAAAAGCGACCTGGCTGGCCGCTTCTTGTAGAGCCGAGCCCACGCTCGGCTGCTTTCAGGCCATTCCGCGAAGCCGAGCGCAGGCTCGGCTCTACACGAGCAAGCGCAGCGCGCGACCCGCTTCTGCTGTTCTTTTTCTTTTCCGTGGGGTGGACGCACACGGAAACTGTCAGGGGCCGGGCAGGTGGATTGCGCAGGGGCGTGAGCCGCATGGATGCGGCGACCGAGCTTACAGGGACGTACTTGCAGCGGCCCCTGCGCAACCCACCTGCCCGGCCCAATCACATGAACCGCATTTCGCGACCACCCACGAGGGGCTGCGCCGTTGGCTGGAAACTACGGCCACCAGCCGTGCCCGAACCGCGCGTAATGATCAGCCGCGCGCTCGAACGGATTGCGCGCGCTGACGCCCCCACACAGCAGATACACCGGCAGGTACAGCGGCCCCAGCACCAGGTACTGGTACACGTGCGCACGCTCGTGGTCATCCAGCCGGATCAACGGCTCCACGCCCCACCCCGCCTGATGCGCATAGGTACGGCAGCACATGCCCAGATCATGCCCGGTGTGCAGGATCACGTTGCCCAGGGTGATCGCTCCGCCCGGGCCCCACGGCCAATGGTCGAAAACCACCGCGCAATCTCGACCACTCCAACGCATCTTTGCACCACCCAGCAACCCGGCCAGACCGCCAAGCAGGCCGATCAGGGTATTGGGCACGGTCCACAGCGCGCCCAGTACCTGCAGCGCGCGCAGCCAGATCGGCCAGGGCCGGGACGCGGCGTTCAATCGGCCTCGTTGGGGATCAGCAACCACAGCAACAGGTAGATCAGGATGCCCGGGAACGCGGCCGACGCCAGCGAGATCACCACGTACAGCACCCGTACCAGGGTCGGGTTCCAGCCGAAACGATGGGCGATGCCACCCATCACTCCGGCGATCATGCGGTCGTTCAGCGAGCGCGACAGGGTGCGCGGCACAGCGTTCATGGCGAGGTCTCCCGGCTGACTGGCTGCGGCCACTGTAGCGCCTGCCGTGTCTACGGCGTGCGTTGGCGCAATGCCTGCAGGCGCGCGCCGAACCACGCCGCCGAGGTCTGTTCGGGCTGGCCGGGGCAGCGGATCCGGTACGCCTTGCCACTCATGCTGCTCTGGCTCGCCGCACGCTCGATGAACTGCTCGGCGGTATCGACCATGTCCTTCTTCAGCAGGTAGTCGTATTTGCGCTGCAGGTGCGAACGCGCATCGGCGGGCCCGTACCAGCTGCCATTGCGCTGGAACTGGCACTGGGAGCCATCCAGGCTGCCGATCAACTGTGTGATCTCGCGGCGCGCATCGGTGCTGGGCGCTGCGTCGGCAAGGCCCGGCGCCAGAGCCAGCGCAAGCGCGACCAAGGGGAAATGCTTCACGGCGTGCGTTCCTTCAGCCAGTTGTCGATGGTCGCCGGCACTTCGCGCTGCGCGCGGCCGGAGACGTAGATACCAATATGCCCACCGCGGAAACTGGACTCGGTGTAGTCCTGCGTGCCCAATCGCCCACGCATCGCACGTGATGCATCCGGTGGCACCAGGTGATCCTGCTCGGCATAGATGTTCAGCACCGGCAGCGTCACTTGCGACAGATCCACCGCCTCTTCGCCGATCTTCACCGTGCCGTTGACCAGTCCGTTGCCCTGGTAGAACTGCTTGATGAACTCGCGGAAGGCCTCGCCCGCCAGATCGGGCGAGTCGAAGATCCACTTTTCCATGCGCAGGAAGTCTTCCAGCGCCGCCTTGTCATCGAGGATGTCGAGCAGGCCCACGTACTTCTGCACGTTCAGGCGGAACGGCTTGAGCATCAGGTAGCTGGCATTCATCAGATCGGCCGGGATGTTGCCCAGCGTGTCCACCAGCAGATCCACGTCCACCTGCTGCGCCCAGTGCGACAGCATATTGTCGGCGGTCTGGAAATCGACCGGGGTGACCATGGTGATCAGATTGCCCAGCTTCTGCCGGCGCAATGCGGCGTAGCACAGCGCGAACACGCCGCCCTGGCAGATGCCGAGCATGTCGACCGGGCCACCGCTGCGCGTGCGCAGCGCATCCACCGCGCCATCGATGTAGCGCAGCAGGTAATCCTCAAGTGTCTGGTAACGCTCGGAACGATCCGGATAGCCCCAATCCAGCACGTACACGTCCTGGCCCAGCGCCAGCAGTTTCTGCACAAGGGAGCGATCGGCCTGCAGGTCCACCATGTACGGGCGGTTGACCAGCGCGTACACGATCAGCAGCGGCGGGCGACGGACCGGAGCGTTCTCGCCGACGAAGCGATACAGCACCACCTTGCCATCGCGCCAGACTTCCTCGCGGGCGGTGGCGCCATAGTCGACATCCTCCACCTGCGGCAACAGCTTCAACCCTTCCATCAGCTTTCGCTGCATGGCCAGGGTCTCCTGCATCAGGTCATCAGCATTGAAGCCCAGCGGTCCTTTCATGGCTTACGACTTCCGCGTGGTCGTGCGGGAGGTGGCCTTTTTCGCTGGCGCCTTCTTTGCTGGCACTTTCTTCGCGGCAGCCTTCTTCGCTGGTGCCTTCTTCGCCGCAGGCTTGCGCGCGACGGGCTTCACCCTGGCAGGCGCCGGCTGGGCCACCGGATCGACCGCATCGGTACCGGCAAGCACCGCCACCTGTGCCTGCAGCCGGCGCAGATTGCGCTCGAGCTCGGCGATGCGACGGTGGGCGGCATCCATCTCGGTGCGGGTCGGCAGGCCGATACGTTCACTCATCTGTTCCACCTCGCGTTGCAGCCCCGCGCGCAGGCGCATCTGCGCATTGCCCAGCGCCGCGTAGATCTGCTGGAAGGGTGCAGACATGGCGACCTTGGCGTAGGCCTCCTCGGCCACTTCGATCCACAGGTCGAACATCGCCCGTGCGCTGGTCAGCTGGCTCCCGGGCTGCTCATGCTGGGCCAGGCGCTGCTCGAACAGGTCGAACGCCTCTTCCAGTGCCTGCTTGATCTGCTCGACATAGGCCTGCGAGTGATGCTGGTATTCCTCCTGCGCACGCAGCAGGGCCTGCCACCGCGCCTGATGCTCGCGGCCGGGCCCGAACGCCGGGCTCTGCAGCCAGGGGCCGGCCAGCGTCTGCAACTGCTGGAACCACGCCGTGAACTCGGGCGCAGCAGCGCCGGCATGGGTGCTGCCACGGGCGCCCTGCAGCATCCACTGCAGCATGCCGTCGCCCTGACCCTTCACCGCTTCACGCCAGGCCTGGGCAACCTCGGCACTGCTGGCATCGCGGCCAGCAAAGCGTGCAGCCACTTCCTGCATGGTGCCGTACCAGCTGCCAGCCTGTTCGCGGAACCGACGCACCGCCTCTTCCGGCGCTGCCGCCCCGGTCTCGGGCAGCAGTTGACCCCACCAGTCGAACAGGTGCTTCCAACTGCCCGGGTCGTCGCCAGCGGGGGCTCCCGACACAGTCGCGTGGCGCAGGGCATCGCCCCAGGCACCGAAGTACTGCCGGGCCAGGTTCTCGAAATCACTGCTGCCGGCGTCGTGGGCCGAGCTGGTCATCGCGCTTCTCCGCTGGGCTGGGTCATGGCTTGGGAATGCGCAGGGTCTTGCTGATCATCAGCGACCCGGACAGCGCGAACAGCAACACCAACGGATGCAGCTGCCAAGGGCCGATCTGCCACTGGCCCAGCCACAGGTCGTGGCCGATGGCATCGGTGCCGGCGGCAATCGCCAGCACGATCACCAGCGCCAGGCTGGTGGGGATCGGTGTTCCCTCGAAGTACTTCACCTTGCCTTCGTCACCGCTCATCGCTTCGGCGGTCACGTTGTAACGGGCCAGGCGGCTGACGCCGCAGCAGACGAAGTAGCTGAGCACCAGCCAGTCCCAGCCGCCCTGCATGCCACAGGCATAGGCCAGCGCTGCGGGTGCGACACCGAAGGAAATCACGTCCGACAGCGAGTCGAGCTCCCGGCCCAGGGTCGAACTGGACTTGCGCCAGCGCGCGATGCGGCCGTCCAGTGCATCGAAAATGAAAGCCAGCGGGATCAGCGCCATGCCGAACAGCAGATAGCCGCGCTCGCCATCCTGCAGGAAACGCATCGCGGCAAACACCGCGCCGGTGCCGCAGAAAGCGTTGGCGAGGGTGAACCAGTCCGCCAGATGGAACTCGCGCAGCATCGAGAAGTGACGTTTCATGAAGTCTCACGGGGCATCAAGGCCCACAGGGTACCGCGAGCGCCGCCACCGGCAACAGCGTGGGCTGCCCCTGTCCTTCACCCGTCACTCACCGATCCTCACCGGCGGTGAATTTTTCGCCACCCATCTTGACAGCCTAGGGGGGTGGCGCCTGCCAGTGCTTATCCACAAAGTTGCCCACGCGTAATCCACACCCCCTGTGGACAACTGGCTCTCACCGACTGCGACGTTGGACATTTCCTCATCACCTCAAGCCGGGGTTTCCCTACTTCCCAAGCCGATCGGCTGGCGCTATGGTCTGCGGCGGACCCGCCGCCGCCACGTCCGACTTCTTACCGACGGACGATGTTGATGCTGGATGCACGCACCCTGGCCGCGCAGTTGCGGCAGCCTCATGGCGAGGCCGCGCTGGCCGTGGGCGAATCGATGAACCGCAGCAACGGCGCCCTCAACCAGGCAGCAATCGCGTTGCTGGCGGTCGCTCCCGGAGAGCAGGTGCTGGAGATCGGCCCAGGCAACGCCGCCTTCGCGCCGCTGTTGCTGCAGGCCAGCGGCAGTCGCTACGTGGGCGTCGAGCTGTCCCGTGCCATGGTCGACGCCGGCAACCGGCATCTTGCCGCCAGCGGCCTGGCCGGGCGTGCCGTACTGCGCGAGGGCGATGCCCATGCCCTGCCCTTGGCGGATGCCTGCGTGGATGCTGCGGTGGCGGTCAACACCCTGTACTTCTGGCCGAACCTGGCCCCCGTGCTGGATGAACTGGCGCGGGTGCTGCATCGCGGCGGCCGGCTATGCCTGGCCTTTGGCGATGCTGGATTCATGCGCAGCCTGCCCTTCGCCGCCGACTTCGAACTGCATGATCTGGATGCCGTGGAGCTGGCGCTGCGGGTGTCCGGCTTCAGCGTAACGGCATGGCGCTCGCATCGCGAATGCACAGCCGGCAATGACGGCCAGCAGCGGGAAAAGCACTTCCACCTGCTGCTGGCGCAGCGGCGCTGAAGCTCTCCCCGCCGGGCATGGCCCGGCGCTACCGAGGCTGCGCCGGATGGGTAGCGCCGGGCCATGCCCGGCGAGCGCAGCGGCCTCCGGAATGCCTCACAGCCGGCTGAAGGACCAGCTCTGCATGCGTCCATCCCGGTAAGGCATCACCCCGTGGAACGGGCGCGGATCGGCATCGAACACCAGCGGCAGGAAGTTGCGGTCACCCTCCCACATCGGCAGCTGGTCGAGCTTGTCCACGTCCACCCACTCCAGGGTGCCTTCGTGGTTGCCGCCGTGCGGGGCGCCCTCGAAGCTGTCGATGACGAACACGAAACCGAACCAGTCCTCGCCATGCTTGCCGAAACCCGGCCAGCTGATGGTGCCGCGCAGGCGCATGGCCGTGCAGTCGATGCCGGCTTCCTCGGCGATCTCACGGCGCATGCCGGCGGCCACGTCCTCGGTCGGTTCGACCTTGCCGCCCAGGCCGTTGTACTTGCCAAGGTGGTGGTCGCCGGGCCGGGTATTGCGATGGATCATCAGCACCTGGCGACGATCGGGCGAGAGCACATAGCCCAGGGTAGCGACGATCGGGGTATAGGGCATGTACGGGTCCGGCGGCGGGTCAGCCGTGGATTATGGCCGATCAACGCACCAGCGACAGGCGACGTTCGCCCCCACCCGCAGCGTTGCCGTCCGGGTCACGGCGCAGGGTGGCCACGCCATGGCCGCGTTCGGCCAGGTATTCCAGCCATTTGCCGAGGAAGGTGTTCATCCGCATGCGATGGCTGATCAGCTCGGCCGGCGGCGGGTACAGGCCCATCGTGTCCTGCCAGCGGCGGCCGACGTAGCAGTGGGTGGTCTCGGCTTGGCGCGCGTCGCGGTACAGGCGGACGAAGGCTGATGGGTCCGGTTCACCGGTCACCGGGTCGGCCAGGTCGTAGGTCAGGCGCAGTTCCACCGTGTAGCGGTGGCACTCGATCACATCCAGACGCACGTCCAGGCCATCACCTACCGAAGAGACGTAGCTTCCCGCCACCAGTTCGGCCGGAGCGAACAGGCGCACCAGGTGGCGGTAGTTCTCTGCATACAGCCCCATCAGCCAGCTCAGCCGGCTCAGGCGGGGAATGCGCTCGGTACGGGGCAATGCTCGGGCCATGGGCTGATCCTACACGTTGGTGCTTCAACGTGGGGACGGTTCAACCCGCAGCCAAGCCGCCAACGGCGATCACCCTGTAGAGCCGAGCCCATGCTCGGCTGCTCTTCGGCCAGAACCCGGTGGCCCAGCCGAGCGTGGGCTCGGCTCTACAGGGCGCAGTTGAAGCGTCCATTGGTAGTGCCGGCCGCTGGCCGGCAGCGCGGCGCGAGGGAAAAGATCAGTACAGCTCGCGCTGCAGCCCCAGCGTGCCGAGCACCTTGCTGGAGATCTCCTCGATCGAGGTGTGGGTGGTGCTGAGGGTCGGGATGCGTTCCATCTGGAACATGACCTCCGCCGCAGCGACCTCGCGTTTGCAGGTGTCCAGGTTGGCGTAGCGCGAATTGGGCCGGCGCTCCTGGCGGATCTGCTGCAGGCGGTCCGGGTCGATGGTCAGGCCGAACAGCTTGCGCCGGTAGTTGCGCAGCCGTGGCGGCAGGCGGTCGCTCTCCAGATCCTCGTCGGTCAACGGGTAGTTGGCCGCGCGCACCCCGTAATGCAGGGCCAGGTAGATGCAGGTGGGCGTCTTGCCGGCCCGCGACACCGCCACCAGGATCACGTCGGCGTCGTCATAATTCACCGCGATGCCATCGTCATGGGTCAGCGCGAAGTTCATCGCGTTGATGCGCCGGTGGTAGGTGTCGAAGTCGACCATGCCGTGAGCCTGGCCGACCCGGTTCAGCCGGGAACTGGACAGTTCGCGCTCCAACGGCTCGATGAACGGGGCGAACACATCCAGCATCAGCGCCCCGCTTTCGGACAGGATCACGCTCAGGCTCTGGTCCACGCAGGAGTTCACCACGATCGGCCGGACCTGGTACCGCTCCCCCGCCGCCTGGATCCGGGCACACGCTTCCCGGGCTTTTTCGGGGTCATCGACAAATGACATCCGGTCGGTAATGAAGCTGAACCCGGAGAACTGGGTCAGCAGGCTATGCCCAATGGTTTCAGCGGTGATACCGGTTCCATCGGAAACGTAGAACACCGGACGGATGGTCGACATGCGCGCATTTACCCCCTACGAAGCCTAAAAGGGCCGTCAACACAAGCTTGTGCCGACGGTGGTCTGCCCGGCATCATATCGGCTTCTTCCTACGGACGCGGCCATCCAAGCCCGCCTCGGGCGATGGCCAAACGGAGCATCGCGCTTGAACGAGAACATCCTGTGGTTGCACGAACTGCGTCTGGCCGACCTGGCCCGCGTAGGCGGCAAGAATTCCTCGCTGGGCGAGATGATCGGCAACCTGGCCGGTCTGGGCGTCTCCGTTCCTGGAGGTTATGCGACCACGTCTGAAGCCTTCAAGGACTTCATCGCACATAACGACCTGTCCAAGCGCATCTTCGACAAGCTGGCCACGCTGGACGTCGAGGACGTCACCGCGCTGACGGCGGCCGGCAAGGAAATCCGGAGCTGGGTGATCGATGCGCCGCTGCAGCCGCAGCTGGACCAGGACATCCGCAGCGCCTACGCCAAGCTGAGCGCCGACAACGGTGGCGGCGATGTGGCCGTAGCCGTGCGTTCTTCGGCCACCGCCGAAGATCTGCCCGATGCCTCCTTCGCCGGTCAGCAGGAAACCTTCCTCAACGTCACCGGTGCCGACGATGTCGTGCACAAGGTCAAGGAAGTATTCGCCTCGCTGTACAACGACCGTGCCATCGCCTACCGCGTGCACCACGGTTTCAAGCACGAAGACGTGTTCCTGTCGGCGGGCGTGCAGCTGATGGTGCGTTCGGGCGTAGGTTCGTCCGGCGTGCTGTTCACCCTGGACACCGAATCCGGCTTCCGCGACGTGGTGTTCGTCACCTCCTCGTTCGGTCTGGGCGAAATGGTCGTGCAGGGCGCGGTCAACCCCGACGAGTTCTACGTCTACAAGCCCACCCTGCAGGCCGGCAAGCCGGCGATCCTGCGCCGTTCGCTCGGCAGCAAGGCGATCCGCATGGTGTATTCGGATGTCCCCGGCGAGCGCGTCAGGATCGAGGACACCCCGGCCGAACTGCGCACCACCTTCTCGATCAACGATGAAGACGTGGCCGAACTGTCGCGCCAGGCGCTGACCATCGAAAAGCACTACGGCCGCCCGATGGACATCGAGTGGGCCAAGGACGGTGTCAGCGGCAAGCTGTTCATCGTGCAGGCGCGCCCGGAAACCGTGAAGTCGCGCAGCCATGCCACCCAGATCGAGCGTTTCGCGCTGACCGAAAAGGGCGGCAACGTTCTCGCCGAAGGCCGCGCCGTCGGCGCCAAGATCGGTGCCGGCGTGGCCCGTGTGGTGAAGACGCTGGAAGACATGAACCGCGTGCAGCCGGGCGACGTGCTGATCGCCGACATGACCGATCCCGATTGGGAGCCGGTGATGAAGCGCGCATCGGCGATCGTCACCAACCGCGGTGGCCGTACCTGCCACGCCGCGATCATCGCCCGCGAGCTGGGCGTGCCGGCTGTGGTTGGTTCGGGCAACGCGACGAGGGTCATCGAAGATGGCCAGCTGGTCACCGTCAGCTGCGCTGAAGGTGATACCGGCTTCATCTACGAAGGCAAGCTCGGTTTCGAGCGCACCACCACCGATCTGGGCAACATGCCGCCGGCACCGTTGAAGATCATGATGAACGTGGCCAACCCGGAACGTGCCTTCGACTTCGGCCAGCTGCCGAACGCCGGCATCGGCCTGGCTCGCCTGGAAATGATCATCGCCAGCCACATCGGCATCCACCCCAACGCGCTGCTGGAATACGACCGCCAGGACGCCGCGACGAAGAAGAAGATCGACGAGAAGATCGCCGGTTATTCCGATCCGGTCGGCTTCTACGTGGACCGTCTGGCCGAAGGCATCGCCACCCTCACTGCCTCGGTCGCGCCGAACCCGGTGATCGTGCGCCTGTCGGACTTCAAGTCCAACGAGTACGCCAACCTGATCGGCGGCAGCGGCTACGAGCCGCACGAAGAGAACCCGATGATCGGCTTCCGCGGCGCCAGCCGTTACGTCGACCCGAGCTTCTCGGCTGCCTTCGCACTGGAGTGCAAGGCCGTACTGCGCGTGCGCAACGAGATGGGCCTGGACAACCTGTGGGTCATGATCCCGTTCGTGCGCACCCTGGAAGAAGGCCGCAAGGTCGTCGAGGTGCTCGAACAGAATGGCCTGAAGCAGGGCGAGAACGGCCTGAAGATCATCATGATGTGCGAAGTGCCGTCCAACGCACTGCTCGCCGATGAGTTCCTGGAGATCTTCGACGGCTTCTCGATCGGCTCCAACGACCTGACCCAGCTGACCCTGGGCCTGGATCGCGACTCGTCGATCGTCGCGCACCTGTTCGACGAACGTAACCCGGCGGTAAAGAAGTTGCTGTCGATGGCGATCAAGTCGGCACGTGCCAAGGGCAAGTATGTCGGCATCTGCGGCCAGGGCCCGTCCGATCATCCGGATCTGGCCGAGTGGCTGATGCAGGAAGGCATCGAGTCGGTGTCGCTGAACCCGGACACCGTGGTCGATACCTGGCTGCGCCTGGCCAAGTTGAAGGCCAAGGGTTGAGCTGTTGACGCCTGATGGCTGACGTCGCTTTCATCGACGTCGGCCCATACTGAAGCTGCACGCAAGCCCCGCCTTCGCGGGGCTTGCTGTTTCTGGCGTCCGCGCACGCCATGTTCCTGTCGTACATGTTCCCGTTGCAAAGGAGTCCGCATGATCGCCACTGCCCCACCCTCGCCCGCCACGACGTCCTGGTTCCATTCGCTCGACTGGGAACGCCTGCTGGAAACCTACGGCGTGCCGTTGCTGGCCGCCATCGTCGTGCTGCTGGTCGGCATGTGGGTGGCGCGCCGCCTGTCCAATGCGATGCCACGCGCGACCGCGCGCATGGGTGTGGACCCGATGCTGGGCAGCTTCCTGCGCAACGTGGTCTATGCGGCCTCGCTGGTGATCGTAGTGATCCTGGCCATCGGCACGCTGGGCGTACAGATCACCCCGCTGCTGGCCGTGCTCGGCACCGCCGGCCTGGCCGTTGGCCTGGCACTGAAGGATTCGCTGTCGAACATCGCCTCGGGCGTGATGCTGGTGACCCTGCGTCCGTTCCGCGTGGGCGACGTGGTGACCATCGCCGGGCAGACCGGCACGGTGCGCGAAGTACGAATTTTCCAGACCGTGATCACCGGTGCCGACAACCAGCACACCACCATTCCGAACACGCTGATCACCGCCGCACCGATCATCAACCTTACGGCAGAGCCCACCCGCCGCGTTGAACTGGTGGTGGGCATCGGCTATGAAGACAACATCCAGCTGGCCCGCGATACCGCATTGGCGCTGATGAAGGCCGACCCGCGCGTGCTGCAGACACCCGCACCGGACGTGGTGGTGTACGAGCTGGGTGCGCACGCGATCAATCTGGGCATCCGCTGCTACGTGAAATCGGCCGATCACTTCGGCACCAAGGTCACCCTGCTGGAGCAGATCAAGCTGGGCTACGACAAGGCCGGCATCAACATCCCGTATCCGCAGCAGGACATGCACCTGTACCTGCATGGCAAGGATGGCGGCGTGGTCGAGGCCGACGCACTGGTGCGCGACAAGCCCTGACCCCTCCGCCCGCCGGGCCATGCCCGGCGGACGCGGCATCAGGCCTCCACGGCCTCCTCCAGCACCGGATAGTCGGTGAACCCGACCGCGCCACCACCGAAGTACGTCGCGCGATCGGGAAGATTCAGCTCCGCGCCCACGCGCAGGCGCTCGGGCAGATCCGGGTTGGCGATGAACGGCCGGCCGAAACCGATCAGGTCGGCCCAGCCTTCCGCCAGCGCCTGCCCGGCACGCTCGGCGGTGTACTTGCCGGCGTAGATCAGCGTGCCCGGATAGATCATCCGCAGTGCCTGCTTGAACGCCACCGGCATCAACGGCGCATCCTCCCAGTCGGCCTCGGCGATGTGCAGGTAGCCCACACCCAGCTCGCCCAGCAGGTGCGCGGCAGCCAGATAGGTCGCCTGCGGGGTGTCGTCCACCGCCCCCTGCAGCGTGGTCAAGGGCGCCAGACGCACGCCGACACGCTCGCCGCCAGCAACATCGACCACCGCCTGCACCACCTCGCGCAGGAAGCGCAGGCGATTCTGCAGCGCCCCGCCGTAGGCATCGGTGCGCTGGTTGGCCTGCGAGTCGATGAACTGGTTGATCAGATAACCGTTGGCACCATGCAGCTCAACGCCGTCAAAGCCAGCGGCCAGTGCATTGCGGGTGGCCTGCGCATAGTCAGCTACGATGCCCGGGATCTCCTCTTCGCCCAGCGCACGCGGCATCGAGTGCTGGATCATCTCGCCCACGCCGGATTCCGGTCCAGCGCCGGTCGGGTCAACGAAGACCTTCACCCCTTCGGCCAGCAGCGCCGAGGAAGAGACCGGTGCCGCACCCTCTGGCTGCAGGGCGACATGGGACACCCGGCCCACATGCCAGAGCTGGGCGTAGATGCGACCACCGGCCGCGTGCACGGCATCGGTAACCCTGCGCCAGCCCTGCACCTGCGCTTCGCTGTGGATGCCAGGGGTCCAGGCATAGCCCTGGCCCTGCGGGCTGATCTGGGTGCCTTCGCTGACGATCAGGCCGGCACCGGCACGCTGGGCGTAGTACTCGGCCATCTCTGCGGTGGCGACATTGCCGGCAGCCGCACGCGAGCGGGTCATCGGCGGCATCACGATGCGGTTGGGCAGCGTCAGCGCGCCCAGGCGGTGGGGGGTGAACAACATGGCGGCATTCTCTTGCGGGGGATTGCCGGCAAGGATGGGGATGGCGTTGCGCGCGCAACAGGCGCGTTCGTGCAAAACAGTTGTGCCGTCGAGGCAACGATGCCGCATCCACGCATGGTGTGGATTACAACGTCGGCTCGATCAACGCCCCGCCGTGCGCGATGCGGTCATAGCAGGTGCGCACGACTTCTTCGCCGTATTTCAGCTCCAGCCGGCGCACGATGAAATGGCCGCGGGCCATGTCCTGGTAGTAGTCGGTGAACATGGTATTGAGCGTCGCGCCGGCTGCCGCACCGACGATCGGCACTGCCTGCGCGGCAAACTTCTCGGTGATCACCACACCGAAGCGCGCGGCGACCTTTTCCACCAGCTTGGCCAGCAGCTTGCCGGCTTCCTTCGGCGCCACGCCCAGGGTCAGGTCGCGTCCTGTCACCACGCGCCCGGCCAGTTCGGCCGACAGGTGGCGCATCACATCGGTGGTGAAGCCACGGGCCAGGTAGTAGCCGGTCTCGCTGGCATCGTCGCGCGGCGAATTGCCGCCCAGTGCGAACACCTCCAGGCAGGCCTGGCGGGTACTGAACTGCGATAGATCGAAGCCTTCGCTGCGGGCGACATCGGCCACCGCACGCATCATGATCGTGGTCGACACCGGCAGCTCGATGAACAGCGCGGCGAAGCCGAACGCACCACCGACCGCACCGGATGTCGCTGCCGCCAGCTTGTGCCAGAGTGTCGAGGCGCCCTTGCCCGGGGTGTTGTCCATGCTCCACAGCGCGGCCTGCACCGATTTTGACAACGCCGCCTGCACCGCACCGTGGATGCGGTTGGATACCGAGGTGGGAAGCGCCTTCACCGCGAACTCCAGCGGCGTCCCGACCAGGTTGGCCATGCGTGCGGTGATCGTGGGTGCCTCGAGCAAGGCAACCGCCCGCTGCAGGTCAGACCAGTCGCCGGCGTCGTGGGCGATATCACGGGGCAGCAGGATGGGCTTGTTCATACGGCCGATCTTAGCGCCGTGGAGTTGAACGGAGCGTAGTGCCGGCCGCTGGCCCGCAACCCTGTGCCGCCGGTGAGCATCAGGCGGTTGCCGGCCAGCGGCCGGCACTACCCATCAAAGGGTAGGCAGGCCCGACAGTGCGCCCATGAACTGGCGGTAGTGGCGCAGTTCGTTGATCGAATCGTGCACGTCGCTCAGCGCGGTGTGGTTGCTGTTCTTGCCTACGCCAGCGGCCACGGTCGGCGCCCAGCGCTTGGCCAGTTCCTTCACCGTGGACACGTCCAGGTTTCGGTAGTGGAAGTACTTTTCCAGCCGCGGCATCTGCCGGTGCAGGAAGCGGCGGTCCTGGCAGATGGAATTGCCCGACATCGGCGACACGCCGGCCGGAATCCACTGCGCCAGGAAGGCGACGGTCTGTGCTTCGGCCTGGCCGAGCGTCGTGGTGCTGTCGATGACACGCTGCCACAGGCCCGAACGACGATGCTGGTTGCGGTTCCACTCGTCCATCGCTTCCAGTGTTTCCAGCGGATGGTGGATGGCGAACTCTGGGCCCTCGGCCAGCACGTTGAGCTGGGCATCGGTGACCACGGTGGCGATCTCGATGATCGAATCGTTG
Organism: Stenotrophomonas sp. PA-6-5C; assembly: GCF_021605635.1. Taxonomy (NCBI): domain Bacteria; kingdom Pseudomonadati; phylum Pseudomonadota; class Gammaproteobacteria; order Lysobacterales; family Lysobacteraceae; genus Stenotrophomonas; species Stenotrophomonas sp. PA-6-5C. Next base: position 9,780 of record NZ_WKEE01000071.1, on the reverse strand, counting down.
TCGGTATCCAACCCGGTCATTTCCAGGTCGATCCAGATCAGTCGCTCGTTGGCCGCGCCGTTCTCTGCCATCGTGTCGCCTCGTTGCTGGGCAGGCACGAGGCCCGCCGGTAAAGGAAAGTGGCGGCCATCATACCCTTTCGCCACTCAGCCCTCGCCAGCGTGGTCCTCCAGCAGCAGCGGCGGCTTGCCACGCTTGGCCCGGAAATAGTTGGTCAGGCGGTTGCTCGCCTCCTTGGCCAGCACGCCGGCATGGACCTCGACCCGGTGGTTGTGGCGGGCATCACCGACCAGATCGAACACGCTGCCACAGGCACCTGTCTTGGGATCGCTGGCACCGTAGACCAGGCGCGCCACGCGTGCATGCACGATCGCCATCGCGCACATCGCGCACGGCTCCAGGGTGACATACAGCGTGCTGCCGATCAGGCGGTGATTGGCCAGCATCCGCCCGCCCTCGCGCATGGCCACGATCTCGGCATGCGCGCTGGGATCGTGCGAGGCAATGTTGAGGTTCCAGCCCTCGCCCAGCAGCTGACCGTCAGCACCCACCAGCACCGCACCGACCGGGATCTCGTCGAACTCACGCTGTGCGCGTTCGGCCAATGCCAGCGCGTGACGCATCCAGTGCTCGTCGGCGTCGTGCACGGGCACGCCCAGGGTGTCGGTCATGGCGGTTCTCGATTTCGAACAGTTCAGCGCGACCGCAGTGTAGCGCAGGCCTCCGCGACCACGTCGACCGCGCCTCGCAGGCCGCCTCGAAATGGCGTTTTCCCTCCATTCGCGGCAGCTATACTTGTGTGCACTCGCGAAGCACCTTGGACATGCCCATGACCACCCTGCGCCCTTCCCGCGCCACTGATGGCGACGCTCTCGTCGACCTCTGGCGCCGGGCCGTCGACGCCACCCATGACTTCCTCAGTGCCGAAGACCGCCAGGCCATCGACGCCGAAGTTGCCGGCTTCCTGCCACAGGCCCCGCTGATCGTGGCAGTCGACGACCAGGACCGGCCGCAGGGTTTCATGCTGATCGACGGCTCACACATGGAAGCGTTGTTCATCGATCCCGACGTGCGCGGAACCGGCATCGGCCGCCAGTTGCTGCAGCATGCGCTGGCCCTGCATCCGCAACTGACCACCGACGCCAACGCGCAGAATGCACAGGCCGAGGGCTTCTATCGGCGCATGGGTTTCGCAGAAACCGGCCGCTCGCCGGTGGATTCGCAGGGTCGTCCATATCCCCTCATCCACCTGCGCCATCAAGACTGACCGGCGTTCGGAGCGCCGACCGTTCCCCGATCAACCAACCGCGTCGAACGCCGGCGAGTAATCCACCTCGCCCTGCGCCATTGGTGGCTGCAGGCACAGGACCTGGAAATACTCCGCCGGCACACCCGGCAGCACCAGATCCGGCACGGCGCGAAAACCAAAACGCCCGTAATAGCCTGGCTCGCCCAACAGCACGCAGCCCCGCGCACCCTGCACGCGCATCGCCTCGATCGCGGCCTGCATCAATGCCGTGCCCACGCCCCGTCCCTGCTGTTCCGGCAGCACCGAAATCGGCCCGAGCCCGAACCAGCCCTGGCTGCCGTCCTGCACGCTGACCGGGGAAATCGCGACATGACCGACGAGTCGGCCGGCATCCTCTGCCACCAGCGAGATGCTCAACTCGCCACGCTCGCGCAATGCATCGACGATGTGGTGTTCGGTGTGGCTGCTGTGTCTCGCCATGGCGAAGGCGGCGCAGGTCAGCGCGTGTATGCCGACGATGTCGTCTGGCGTTTCACTGCGGATGGTGTAGCTCAAAGGGCTCAAAGGGCACGCGCCAGCAGGCTGTAGGCCGTCTCACGTTAGCCAGCGGTCTGTGCCAGGTCAACGCCCAGCAATCACGCTGGGCGATGATCAAGCCTCCACCTGCTGGACACCAGCATGGGAACAGCGGGTACGTACCTGCAATGGCCCAGCTGATCTGGAGAAACATGCGTTCCCCGGCCTGAACGGACCTGGAAAGCGGGCGTTGCGGTTTGCCAAACGCTGATTCTTGGCAACGGGCGCTGATGCCTGCTGCGGTGCAGCAGTACAATGTGGCGCTTCCCCGCCCCTTTGCGCCCCCGCATGAGCCCCAATTCCCCTCTGGCCGCTCGGCTGACGCCGCGCCAGCGCACCCTGATCATCCTCGCCCTGTCGTTGGGCGGCTTCGCCATCGGCACCAGTGAATTCGCCAGCATGGGCCTGATGCTGGAGATCAGCCGCGGCCTGTCGATCAGCGAAACACAGGTCGGCCACCTGATCAGCGCTTATGCCATCGGCGTGGTGGTGGGTGCACCGATCCTGGCCTTCGTCGGCGCCAGCTTCCCGCGCCGCAAGCTGCTGCTGGCGCTGATGGGCTTCTATGCCGTCGGCAATCTGGCCAGCGCATTGGCACCGAACTACGGCACGATGCTGGTCGCCCGCTTCGTCGCTGGCCTGCCGCATGGCGCCTACTTCGGCGTGGCGATGTTGGTGGCGGCCGCAATCAGCCCGGCCGGCCAGCGCGGGCAAGCGATGTCGCGCGTACTGCTCGGCCTGTCGGTGGCGATCCTGATCGGCAATCCGCTGACCACCTGGCTGGGCCAGCAGTTGAGCTGGCGTACCGCCTTCGCCCTGGTCAGCGTGCTGGCCATCGCCACGGTGGCGATGATCGCGCGCTTCCTGCTGCCCGACCCGGATGAGGTGCGGACCTCGCCGATGCGCGAGCTGCGCGCGTTCAACACCACCCAGGTATGGCTGGCGCTGTCGATCGGCGCGGTGGGCTTTGCCGGCATGTTCTGCGTGTTCACCTACCTGGCACCGACCCTGGTGCAAGTGACCGGCGTGGCCGAATCGTGGATGCCGCTGGCGGTGGGCGTGTTCGGCATCGGCGCGATCATCGGCAACATCGCCGGCGGCTGGCTGGTCGACAAGTTCCACTTCAAGGCCGCTGCCGTGGTGCTGCTGTGGTCGATCGTGATGCTGTTGCTGTACCCGCTGGCCGCCGAGTCGGTGTGGACCATCGGCCCGATGATCATCACCGTGGGCACGATGGGCGCCCTGGCTGCGGTGCTGCAGACCCGCCTGATGGATGTGGCTGGCGAAGCGCAGACCCTGGCCGCCGCCTCCAACCATGCGGCGTTCAACACCGCCAATGCACTCGGCCCATGGCTGGGCGGCATGGCGATCAGCGCCGGCTTCAGCCCGGCCACCACCGGTTATGTAGGTGCGGCGACTGCGGTCGGCGGCCTGCTGTTGTGGTGCGTGTCGGTGATGCTGGAGAAGAACCGCAAGGCCGCTGTCGCCGGCAGCCGCTGAACCCCGATGGGTCGTCTGCCGTCGCCGCAGCGATGGCGACGATCCGATCGCAGCACTCACCCGCTTCTCATCGCGCCGGTGATGCCGCACCATCTGCGCAGATCGGCCGCAACCGGCGGCCGAGGACCATGCTCAAGGATGCTACGTGGCAGTCACTCCCCATAGGCGCGAGAAGCTGCTCGATGACCTGCTTTCGCTGGGCCGCAACTGGGCGTTGGCCATCGCCATCGCCGGTGCCGGCGCGGCGGTGCACTACAGCGAGTCGGTCTACGAGGCTGGGCTCTGGCGCGGGCTGCTGCCCACGCTGTGCTTCCTCGTCAGCGTGGTCTGGATCGTGCTGAGCATCATCCGCTTCGACCTGACGCTGCAACAACACGTCGAACGCAAGCGCTCACGCTGGCTCAGCCGCCTGCTGTATGTGGTGCTGCTGGGCGCTGGCATCACGGCGGTGTTCTTCGTGATGGAGCTGGCCGGGAACAACCACATCGCCAAGATGTGCGACTCCGTGGCGAACGAGCCTGGCAGCCGCATCCATCGGTCGGAGGAGTGCCAGCGGCTGTACAAGCACCGGGCCGAATACCGTCGTCGCCTGGAAGCGGCGGACGGCGAGTTCGACTGATGCGACCGCGTTTCGCGTGCGGTAACCACACTGCAGGTTGACGAACACGCGGCGTAGATCCGCTTTGCTGCAGAGTTGCGCACGCCAGCTCCCCAAGCGCGACACAACCCTCATGCACCGCCAGATTTCCCCCACCTGCCACGATGCAATTGCCCTGCGGGCCGGCGCCCTGGGCAGCGTGCTGGGCGTGGCGCTGTTCAAGGCCTTTGCGCTGTCCGCCGCAGCGGCCGGCTCGATGATGACGGCCGGACTGTGGTTGCTGGGATGTGTGCTGCTGGCGGCCTGGGCGTTGGCGGCCTGCCTGACCTGCCTGGCCTTGAGTCGGCGGGTGTTCGTGTTGATGCTTGCGCTGTCGACGGTGTTCCTGATCTGCATTGCCTGATCGGCAGTGGTCAGCCCCTGAGCAATGTCATAGTTGTTATTCAATAACAAGTGCTGCCAGTCGGATTGCGCGTGTGCCGGGTCACGGATTGAATTCGATGGCCAGACCGTCCCGTTCCCGAGACCCCCCATGCGCCTCCTGCAGCCCCTGTTCCGCTCCGCCCTCTGCGCCCTTGTCCTCGCGTCGATCAGCGCTTGTGCCACCTATGACGATTCGGCCATGCATGCCGCCTGCCAGGAGTCGCCGCATGTGAAGGACCTGCCGCCCGAGGTTGCCGCCCGCGAAAGCCGCTGCAGCAAGAGCGTTGAGGTCTGGTCGAGCGAACGCAAAGGCAGTGACCAGCCGCTGGACCTGAGCGGGAAGAAGAAGGACCTCTGAAAGGGGGCGGCGCAGCCTTGTGCGGGCTGCGGCGGAACTCAGGCAATCGCCTCCCTGCCAACCGGGCCCATCCATTCCCGTAGGGCCTGCGCCAGTCCTGCCGCATCGGCGCCATCACTGGCCCAGGCGACAATGCCATCTGGACGAACCAGCAGCGCGGACAGGCCCAGCGAATCGACAGCCGGCTGCGCGATGGACAGGATGCGGGATCGTTCGACATCAACCGCCTCGCACAACGAGCCCGTGGCATCGAACACCAACAGCACCGCCTGCCCTGCGCGCAGCAGTTCACCCATGCGGCGACCATCGACCAGCAGGAAATCCGGCGTGCTGCGGCCCACCAGCGGATGGGCCTGACCCAGCTCCAGCTGTTGGCCCACACCCCATACGCGGTCGGCGAGATACGTGGCGCCATCACGCGTTTCTGCCAGATCGGCCACGATCGCAGCCAATGCACGTGAGCCCGCACCTGGGCGCATCAACGCGACCTGCGCGCGCGACCATTCCAGCACTCGGGCGCCGATAGGGTGGCGTTCGACCTGATAGGTGTCCAACAACGCATCGGCTGCCTCGCCGCGGATGACGGCGGCGAGCTTCCAGCCAAGGTTCATCGCATCCCCCAGGCCCAGGTTCAACCCCTGCCCGCCCAGCGGCGAATGCACATGCGCGGCATCACCTGCCAACAGCACCCGGCCACGACGATAGGCGATGGCCTGCCGTGCGCCATCGGTCCAGGTGGTGGCCAGCTGCAGTGTAGTGATCGTTGCTTCACGGCCGGAGATACGCCGCAGCAGTGCCTGTGCCGTATCGCGGTCGAGCGGCTGGCGATGGCCGGCGCCACCGTCGAAATCGGCCAGGGCGATCGTGCCCGGCGGATTGAAGTTGCACATGCCCTGGGCGGTAGTGTGACGCCCCGGGCTGAGCACCGTCGGATCTTCCAGCTCGACGCTGAGCGAGTGGCCGGTGAACTCCGGATCGGTACCGGCAAAGGTAAAGCCACCCTGTTTGCGCACGGTACTGCGGCCACCATCGCAACCGACCAGCCAGCGCCCGCGGAAGGATTGCCCGCCCGCCTCGACCTGGACCTCGTCGGCACCCAACTGCACTTCCTGCACGCCCGCACCACGCAGTATCACCACGCCCAGCGCCTGCGCACGCTCGGCCAGCACGGCCTCCAGCGACTGCAGTTCCACCGCCATCTGCACGCCGACCGGGCTGGGCAGGCGCCAGGGCCAGCGGCCGCTATCGACGTTGTCGAGTGCAAACGGAATACCCGCGAAGTGCCCAGCCAACCGGCGCGGCTGCGACAGCCAATGCGCGGTGCCCGGCGGCGGCGGGCCTTTCTCCGGTTTCAGCACCTGGCCGGCGGCCACGGCGTCCAGCAGACCGCGTCTGTCCAGCGCCTCCAGCGTGGGGGCATTCAAGCCGCGCAGCCCGAACGGCAGGCGCTTCAACGGCGACTCCGGCGAGGCCGCCTGCTCCAGCACCAGCACCGAGCATCCCGCCTGGCCCAGTTCGCAGGCCAGGAACAGCCCAACCGGGCCAGCCCCGGCAATGACGACGTCGTACCGCATTGGAAATCCTCGTGAGCACCGGGTCGGCGCTCTGGCGGCGACAATGTTACACTCGGTGTACGTTTCCACAAGTGAACCGCCCATGCCCCCGCCGCCCGGCCGCCGTGAACAACGTAAAGCCGAGACCCGACAGGCGATTTCCGACGTCGCCACCCGGCTGATCATCGAGCGCGGCTTCGAGGCGGTGTCGATGAGCGAGATCGCCGACGCCGCCGGGGTGTCGCGCAAGACGGTATTCAACTACTTCGCCAGCAAGGAACAGCTGGTGTTCGACCGCGATGAGGAAGCGCGGCAGCTGCTGCGCGAGGGTATGCGCGCGCGCGCGTCCATGACGCCACTGGCCGCCTTCCAGGCGCTGGTGCGGGAGCTGCTGGATACCAGCCATCCGTTGCTGCGGATCAATGCCGGCGCAGCATCCTTCTGGAGAACCGTGGCCCAGAGCACGGTACTGGTAGCCCATGCGCGGCAGCTGCAAGCGCTGCTGACCGATGACCTGGCACAGTTGATGGCTGAGTCTGCGGGACGCCCCGTCGGGGACGCCGACGCGCGACTGGCCGCGTCGATGCTGATGGCGTCGATGGTGACCGCCTACGAACAGGGGCTGCGCGTGCTGTCCTGCGGCGGCGATCCGCGGCAGGCGATGGTGCCGCTGATCGTGCGCGGCGCGACAGGGACCCTGGTGGCATTGGCCGGTACGCCGTATACGGATCCGTCGGCGCGTCCATAGCGCAATCGGGGGATGGGTATGCGTCCACCGCAAATGCTAATCTTTCTCATTTGCAGCCACGCCAACAACGCCCATGCCCTACCTGCTGCCCCGCCAGAGCATTCTGTGCCTCACGACGACCCTGATCTTTGCTGGCCCAAGCTACGCCGCGGACGCCCCGCCCAATGGCGTGCAGGAGCTGGACAAGGTGGAGGTGCGTGGCCGCGCTCAGACACTGTACCGGGTAGATGATGCCGCGGTCGGCACCCGTACCGATACGCCGCTGGAACTGGTGCCGCAGTCCATCCAGGTGCTGCCGCGCGAGCTGATCGACGACCAGGCCGCGCGCCAGGTGACCGATCTTTATCGCAGCATCAGCGGCATCAGCTACTTCAGCTATGCCGGGGTGACACTGCGTGGTTTCCGTCAGGAGAACGTGCTGTATGACGGCCTGCGCGGCGATCCCTATGCAGGCTTCTCGGTGCCGCAGTTGTTCAACATCGAGCGGGTGGAGGTGTTGAAGGGGCCGGCCGGCGCGCTGTACGGGGGTGGCGACGCTGGCGGCGTCATCAACTATGTGACCCGCAAGCCGAAGGCCACTGCCGAACGCCGCATCGAACTGCAGGTCGGGAACCGCGATTTCCGCGCTGGTTCGATCGAAGGTACCGGTCCGTTGAATGCCACCGGCACGGTGCGCTACCGCGCCGGCCTGTATGGCGACAGCGAACAGGGCGTGCGCTGGAACACCGACAGTGAAAGCGTGATCGGCGATGCCTCGCTGGCGTTCAACGTGGGCGACACCGGCGAGCTGACGCTGCAGTTCACCGACATCACCCAGAACCTCGGCGGCAACCGCCTGCGCGGTGTACCGGTCGACGACAACGGCAATTTCCTGACCGACCGCCGCTGGAACCACAACGAGGACAGCGACTTCCTGGACATGCGTGCCAAGGTGGCGCTGGCGCAGTACCGCTTCGCGCCGCGCGACAACCTGGACGTGGACGTTGCCGCACGCTGGTTCAGCAACAACGAACACCAGATGTACCACGAGCCGATGGGCCTGATCGACCGCGACCGTGATGGCGTGGCCGAATGGATGACGCGCCAGCTGCGCAACCAGATACGCGACAACGAGGCGTTCACCGCCAACGCCAATGCGGTGTGGCGGATAAGCACCGGTGCGATCGAACACAAGGTGCTGTTCGGCGCGGACGTGTACCAGCTGGATGCGGATTTCACCGCGCAGACCGCCAACAGCGCCGACCTCGCCCGCGGCGCCGGCCCGGTGCGCGGTATCGATCTGTTCAATCCGGTGTACGGCACCAGCACCTGGCACGACTACAACCTGTCTGCCCTGCCCTGGCGCAGCACCAGCACACGCAGCAGGCGCTATGGCGGCTACCTGCAGGACGAGCTTGCCTTGACCCCACGCTGGCACGTGCTGGCCGGGCTGCGCTGGGACGGTTTCAAGGACGATGACCGCCTTGCCGGCAGCAGCGTGGATGGCAACGACATCAGCTGGCGCCTGGGTAGTACGTTCACCGTGCGCGTTGGTCTGAATCTGTATGCCAGCGTGGCCAGCGGCTTCGTGCCGCAGTCAGCCGCAAACCAGAATTCCGCGGCGGGCGGCCCGTTCGATGCGGAGCGCAGCAGGCAATGGGAGGTGGGCATGAAATCGCTGCTGGCCGAGCGCGTGACCCTGAACCTGGCGGCCTACCGCATTGACCGCAGCAACATCGTGCAGGCCACCGGCGAGGTCATCAATGGGGTGAACCAGCAGGCGGCGCTGGGCCTGGTGCGCAGCACCGGCATGGAGATGGATCTGTTGGCCGACGTGACCGAGCGCTGGGTGCTGAACCTCACCTACGCCTACAACGATGCGCGGGTGAAGGACGCAGGTCCCAATGGCATCACCAACGCCTCCGGTAACCGCTTCGCCAATGCACCGCGCAACAAGCTGGGGCTGTGGACGCGCTACGACCTGCCGGCGATCAACTCGGCCATTGGCTTTGGTGCCGACTACGTGGATGAGCGCATCAGCCTGGATGGCCAACGGGTGAAGCCGTACGTGGTGTTCGATATGAGCTGGAAAACCACGTGGAAGCAGTGGCAGTTCCAGGCCAACGTCAAGAACCTGTTCGACAAGGTGTATGCGGCCAGCGGTTTCATCGAACGCAACGGCCATTTCCCGGGTGAGCCGCGCCGGGTATATGTGCAGGCCGGTTACAGCTTCTAGGCCAGCGCTACTGAGCAACGCCTCAGGGAGGTGGAATGGGCACCTCCCTGGCCTGCATCAGCCCGAGCAGGACACCAGCATCGAGCGGGTGGCCATCTGCGTGGAGGTGAACCCGTTCTTGTTGCCCACCGCGATGGCATTGCCATCATCGCCGTCCTTGCTGAAGACGACGTAGCCGCCCGGGCACATCTGCCCGGCCTTCTCGTAGCAACCGCTCCAGGAACTGGAGCCGCTGCAGTCGATGGAAACGCCACGGCGGCCGTCGGGGGTGACGGTCATCTTGGCGGTGGTACAACCGGTGAGCGTGGCGAGGAACAGCAGCGGAACGAACAACTTCATGGTGACTCCAGGGGATGGGAACAGCGAACGGGCGCCAAGGCTGGAGCGCCTGTATTGCGTGAACCTTGCGCCGTCCGTCGGCTTCATCGCCTCCCGCCATGGCCTTCCGGCAGATGCGGAGGCACGCCATGTTCACGCAATGTTCCTGTAATACGGTGCCGGCGCGTGCCGAACCGCCCCTCTGCGGCCCCTCCCTGCCCAAGCCCTGCTGATGCACATCC
>NZ_WKEE01000070.1:0-25040 GCF_021605635.1 Stenotrophomonas sp. PA-6-5C | reverse complement strand
TACGCCGGTGATCGACCCAAGCAACGGCGCGATCATCAGTGGTAGGGCGGAAGCCGGAGCGACGGTGCTGCTCACTGATGGCGGCGGCAACCCGATCGGGCAGGTCACCGCCGACGGCAGCGGCAACTGGAGCTTCACGCCAGGCACGCCACTGGCCAATGGCACGGTGATCAATGCGGTGGCCCAGGACCCGGCCGGCAACACCAGTGGCCCGGCCAGCACCACCGTGGACACGGTGGCGCCCTCGGCACCGCTGTTGAGCATCAGCGCCGACGGGACACTGCTGACCGGTACCGCCGAGCCCAACAGCCAGGTTCGCATCGTTGTGAATGGCGACACCGCCAATGCGGTCACCGTGAACGTCGACGGCAGCGGCAACTTCAGCCTGCCGTTCACACCAGCGCTGGTCACTGGCGAGCTGATCGTCGGTGTCGCGGTGGATGCGGCCGGCAACAGCAGTGGCCCGGCAACGATCAATGCGCCGGACCTCGCACCGCCGGCCATCAGCGTGCCGGAGTCGGTCGACACCTGGATCAACGCCGCTGAAATCGGTGACGGTATCCAGGTTGATGTCACCGTCCGCCCGACGATGCAGGTCGGGCAGGTCGTGACGGTCAAGTTCGCCGGTCAGAACGGCTACGAGGCCGAGGTCAGCCATATCCTGACGGCGGGCGATATCGCCGCTGGAACGGTGACCGTGACGCTGACCCCGCCGGGCGGGCAAGGGCCGTTCCCGGAAGGGGCGTCGACGATCACGGCCGACATCAACGGCGGTACCGCCTCCACGCCGGTTGCGTTCACCATCGACACCGTACCCCCGGCCACACCGGTGCTGTCGCTGGTGGGCAACCTGCTGACCATCTCCGCAGAGCCGGGTACCGAGCTGACGGTCACCGTCGAGGTGGGTGGGGTCACCGCAACCGCAACCGTTACCGCCGACAACAGCGGGCTGGCATCGCTCAATCTGCTGACCGACCTGGACATCGACTTCGGTTGGGACCAGTTGCTGAACGCCCAGGTCGGCGTGGTCGGTCGCGATCCGGCCGGCAACCCCAGCAATGTCGCCAGCATCGGCGTGGGTACCAGCATCGAGCAACCGGTCACCATCGGCAACTTCGGTGTCGACGTCAGCCTCAACCCGCTCAATCCGCGATTCGGATTCAGCGGTACCACCGAGCCCAACTCCAGCGTGGTGATCCGCGTGATCACGCCCGCGTTGAATGTGGAGCTGCTGCCGATCCAGGCCGACGCGAGCGGAAACTTCTCGTTGAACCTGCTCAGCCCGACCGTGCTGACCCAGCTTGGGTTGAACATCACCGACATCCTCAACCTCGGCTCGCAGATTTCGTTCAACCTGGTGTCCACCGACACCAATGGCAACGACAGTGCCGCCTATGGCATTACCCTGAGCCCGAACGGGCTGTCGTTGAACATCGGCGAAATCGACGTCAATGGCACGTCCGGCGACGATGTGCTGTCTGGTGCCGACGGCAGTTCGGAGCACATCAACGGTGGCGCCGGCAGTGACCTGGTCTTCAACGTAGGCACCGGTGACCATGTGCTTGCGGGCGCGGGCAATGACACGGTCCAGATCACCGCGACCAATTTCGTCAGCATCGACGGCGGCGACGGGTTCGACACGCTGCTGCTGGCCAATGGCATCGACCTGGACTACAACGCGGCCGGCGTCGGCACGCTCAGCAACATCGAGCGCGTCGATCTGGGCACGGGCGACGCGGGCAGCGTGCTGACCCTGACGGCTGCGGAGGTGGACGCCATCACCGATGGCAACAACACGCTGCAGATCACCGGCGAGAGCAATGACACCCTGAACGTGGCTGGCGCGGTGGACACGGGTACCACGCAGCTCATCAACGGCATCACCTACGACGTGTACACCTTTGGCAGCACCACGCTGTTGGTTGAAGACAACACGGTGCAGGTGGTGGCCTGATGCAGCAACGCCGGTGTGGGAGGCGGTGGGTGGGAGGAGCGTTCGCGCTCCTCCTGCTGGCGGGAATTCCCGCAGGGACCTGTGCAATGAGCGTAGAGCAGGCGGTACAGGCGGGGCTGGCGATTCATCCCAGGGTCCGCGCGGCGCTGAGCGAAGCCGAGCGGGCCGGCACCGATGTGAAGATCGCGCGTGGCGGCTACTTTCCTGCCCTGCAGGTGTCGGGCGGGCCGCAGGCGGGGCACATGTCTGAAATGGTGTATGACGTGACGTTGTCGCAGATGCTGTTCGACTGGGGACGCACCCGTAGCCAGGTGGCTGCAGCATCGGCGACCGAGCGGCGCTATCTGGCCGCGCTGGAGGTTGCCCGCGACGATGCGGCACTGGACATCATCGAAACGTATCTGGATGTGCTGGTCGCGCGTGAGCGGGTGGCGGCGGTGCGCGACTTCCTGCAGCGCATCGAGGGCGTGCGTGGCATGGCCCGTGATCGCAGCGGCAGCGGCTATGCCGATCGCACCGAGCTGGACAGGGCCCAGCTGGAATTCGCACGTGGCCAGGACCAGCTCGCGCTGGAAGAAGGCGCACTGCGCGATGCCGACAACCAGCTTGCGTTGCTGCTGGGGCAGCCCCCGGGGCAGCTGCAGGTGCCGGTGCTGTCGGCGGACGCTCGCCCCTGGCAGCAGGAACTGGAAGCGGCGATCGATGCGGCGCCACTGCTGCGCGAGTCCAGCGAGGACGCGGTCGCAGCCGAGGCGGAACTGGCGGAATCGCGCGCCGCGCTGAAGCCGCAGTTGAATGTCGAGGCGTCGGCGCTGCGTCGGGAGATCGGTGGCCAGATGGAAAACGACTCGGTGGTCTCGCTGCGCCTGCGCATGGACGTGGTGAGGGGATTCAGCAACTTCCAGCGGCCGGCGGCGGCACGGCAGCGCCTGGAAGCGGCGCGCTGGTCGGCCGACGCCACCCGCCGCGACCTGCGCCGCAAGATGCGTACGCTGTTTGACAACGGCGATGCGCTGGTGCTGCGTGAACAGGCGTTGCAGCAGCAGGTGGACGAGTCCAGCCGGGTGGGAACCCTCTACCACGATCAGTTCCAGGTCGGCCGTCGCGACATCATCGATCTGCTCAGCGTACAGCGTGAGCGGATGGAGGCCGAACGCCAGCTGGCCACGCTGCGCATGGAGCGCATCCGCATCGATTACCGCGCGGCGGCCCAGGTCGGGCAGCTGGGCGAACTGCTAGGAGGGAAGACCGATGCAGACGCCGCGCATTGACGTGGCCGGTGGCAGCAGCAACCTGCCGCGAGACCCACTGCAGGATGGCCTGTTGCTGCTGTGCGCGCGGCTCGGACGGCCGCTCGGTGCCGCCGAACTGGTCGATGGCATCGCCCTGGAACAGGGGCGACTGCCGCTGCAGCGGGTGCCACGTGCGCTGCGCCGCGCCGATCTGAATGCCCGCGTCGAGGCTTTCGATCTGGCCGACATTGATGATTATCTGCTGCCGGCGCTATTGCTGTTGAACAACGGCAACACCGTTCTGCTGACGGCGCTGGAAGACGGTCAGGCGCGGGTGGAGGTACCACAGGCCGACGGTGGAGCGCAGGTGATGGCATTGCCGGCCCTGCAATCGCTCTACAGCGGTACGGCCATTTTCGCCAAGCCGCGGTTCCGCTCCGACGGACGCGTCGGCAGTTTCGCCGCCGGCCAGGATCAGCACTGGTTCTACGGTCCGCTGCGGCAGTTGTGGCGCTCCTACGCGGAGGTCGGTGCTGCCGCGTTCGTCGCCAACCTGCTGGCCATCGCCACGGCCATCTTCGCCATGCAGGTCTACGACCGCGTGGTACCGGTGGCAGCCTTCGACACACTATGGGTGCTGGCCAGCGGTGTTGCCGTGGCCGTGGTGATCGAAGGCGTGCTGAGGGTACTGCGCGGGCAATTGCTTCATGTGCTGGGCAAACGCATGGACCTGCAGTTGGGCACCCTGTTGTTCTCCCGGGTTCTGGGTACCCGGGTGACCGCCAAACCCGCTTCGATGGGTGCGTTCAGTACCCAGGTCCGCGAGTTCGAAGGGGTACGCGATTTCTTCACTTCGTCCACGGCGGCCTTGCTGAGCGATCTGCCATTCGTGTTCGTGTTCCTGCTGCTGATCGCCCTGATCGGCGGCCATGTGGTCTGGGTACCCATCGTGGCCTGCGTGCTGATGGTGTTGCCGGGGGTGATGGCGCAGCGGCGGCTGGGCGAGCTTTCCCGGCAGAACCTGCGCGAGGGCGCGATGAAGAACAGCGTACTGCTGGAGGCCTTCGAGCACCTGGAGACGGTAAAGGCCACGCGTGCGGAGGGGCGCAGCCTGAAGCACTGGGAATCCCTTACCGCACAGTTGGCCGGCACAGCGCTGAAGTCCAGCACATTGACTGCCAGCATCAGTCATGGCGCTGCGGTGGTCCAGCAGCTGTGCTACGTGGGCGTGGTCGCCTTCGGCGTATACCGCATCAATGATGGTGCGATGACGGTCGGTGCGCTGGTGGCCTGCTCGATCCTGGCTTCGCGCGCCATCGCGCCGCTGTCGCAGGTCGCGGCCGTGCTCGGCCGCTGGCAGCACACCAAGGTGGCCATGGAAGGGCTGGACCAGTTGATGGCGGCCGAACAGGAACGGCCGCAGGGGGCGCGCTTCGTGCACAAGCCCCGGTTGCAGGGAGCGTACCAGCTGCACGAAGTGCGGCTGGCGTTTGGCGAGGGGGCGTGGGTGGTGGACGTTCACGGACTCACCATCGCGCCAGGGCAACGGGTGGCGCTGCTCGGCGGAAACGGGGCTGGCAAGTCCAGCCTGCTGCGGCTGCTGTCCGGACTGGTGTCGCCGCAGCAGGGGCGGATGCTGCTCGATGACGTGGCGTTGTCGCAGATCGATCCGGGCGACCGCGCACGCAACATCGGCTATCTGCCGCAGGATGTGGCGCTGTTCCACGGTACGCTGCGTGAGAACCTCAATCTGGAAGGTGCTGCCTGGCGCGATGAAGAGCTGCTTGAGGCGTTGGACGCAGTCGGTATCGGCCCCTTCGTGCGCGGCAATCCACTGGGCCTGGATCAGATGGTGCTCGGCAACGGCAGTCTCTCCGGTGGCCAGCGCCAAGCGATCGGGCTGGCCCGGGTGATCCTGCAGGACCCTCCCATCGTGTTGCTGGACGAACCCACCGCCGCGTTCGACCAGCACAGCGAAACCCATGTCGTGCAGTTCCTGCAGCGCTGGCTTGGTCAGCGCACGCTGGTGCTGACTACGCACAAGCGCAGCATGCTGGCCCTGGTGGAGCGCGCCGTGGTGATGCGTGACGGCAGGATCATCATGGACGGGCCGTTGGATCAAGTCGTGCAGGGCAACCAGGTACAGCCGATCGCCGCCGTCGCTGGAGGGCACCATGGCTGACCGCCGGAGGAATGCGCAACGGCTGCGCCGAGACCTTGCCGACCCGCTGCTGGCGGCCACCCATCCGGTGTACCGCCCGCTGCTGTGGGTGCTGCTGGCGACTGTGGCGATCGCCCTGCTGTGGGCGGCGCTGGCCCAGCTGGACCAGGTCACCCGTGGCGAAGGGCGGGTGGTGCCGTTCAGTCGCATGCAGAAGATCCAGAGTCTGGAGGGCGGCATCCTCGACCGGTTGCTGGTGAAGGAAGGCGACCTGGTGGTGGTGGGGCAACCGCTGGTGCGGCTGGAAGAAACCCACTTCCGCACCAACTACGAAGAGTCGGCCAACCAGTCGCAGGTGCTGCGCGCGGCCATCGCCCGCCTCGAGGCCGAGGTCCTGGGCAAGGGGACCATCGAATTTCCGGCTGACATCCCGGGCGACAGCGCGCTTGCAAGATCGGAGCAGGAGCTGTTCCAGTCGCGTCGCGCCACGCTGCAACAGAGTTCGGCCGCGATCGGTCAACAGCTGGCCATCACCCGTGACCAGCTGCGCATCGTCCGTCCGCTGGTGGCGCGCAACGCGGTCAGCCAGATGGAGGAACTCAAGCTCGCCCAGGAGATCGCTACGCTCACCGGAAAGCTCAGCGAGCTGCGCAATAGCTATTTCCAGGACGCCTATACCGAACGGTCCAAGCTGAAAGCAGAGCTTTCGTCGCTGGAGCCCATCGTGCACCAGCGCCAGGACCAGTTGCGGCGCACCGAGATCCTGTCCCCTGTGCGTGGGCGGGTAAACACGGTGCTGATCAACACCCGCGGGGGTGTCATCCCGCCGGGAGAGCCCATCATGGAGGTGATTCCGGTGGAGGAGCGGCTGTTGGTGGAGGCGCGGATCAAGCCGCGCGATGTGGCCTTCCTGGTCCCGGGCATGCAGGCGAAGGTCAAGATCACGGCGTACGACTACACCATCTATGGCGAGCTCAGTGGCACCGTGGAGCAGATCAGCGCCGATACGATCGAGGAGGACACGCCACGCGGAAAGGAGTCCTTCTACCAGGTGCTCATCCGCACCGACGGCAGCCAGTTGCGGCGGCATGGCGAGGTCCTGCCGATCATCCCCGGTATGGTGGCCGACGTGGATATCCTGACCGGCAAGCGCAGTGTGCTGAACTACCTGCTGCGACCGCTGATCAAGGCAAGGCTGAACTAGGCGGCAGCGTCCTGCGCCGCCCGGCTGTCACTTTGCTGCCGGCCGCATGCCATGCAGCTGCGGCAGCGCAGCTTTCATCGCGTCGATGAAGGCGCGCAGGCGCAGGGGTTGCTGTCGCGCCGCAGGGAACACCAGATGCACCGGCAGCGGCGGTGCCTGCCAGTCCGGCAGCAGCTGCACCAACCGCCCTTCGGCCAGGTCGTCGGCCACCAGCCAGGCCGAAACCACCGCCGCGCCCAATCCCGCACGTGCGGCCTGCTGCACCACGAACAGGTTGTCACTTAGCAGGCGTGGGGTGATCGCCAGCGTGTGTGCGCGGCCTTGCGCATCGTGCAGCAACAGACGTTCGCGGTAGTAGGTGACCAGCGAGATCCACGGCAATGCCTGCGCCTGCTCGGGCGTGGTGATCGAACCCGCGTCGGCCAGCGAGGGTGCGGCTACGACGATGCGCGGTACTTCGGCCAACGGCAGGGCGACCATGCGCGGTTCGTCGACCGTGCCGACCCGCACCGCGCAGTCGATGCCTTCGGCGATGAAGTCCGGGCGGCGGTCTTCAAGAATCCACTCCAGGCTCAACTGTGGATGCTGGGCCAGGAAATCGAGCATGGTCGGCAGCAGCTGCGCCTGGCCGAATGCATGCGGCACCATCACCCGCAGGCGACCGCTGAGCATCTGGGCCTGGCCGTGCAGCTCGGCCTGCAGCGCTTCCCATTCGTCCACTACCCGCTGCGCATGGCGTTGGCAGCGCTGGCCGTCCTCGGTCAGCAGCAGGCCGTGGGTGGACCGCTGCAGCAGGCGCAGGCCCAGTTGCCGCTCCAGGGCTTGCAGCCGACGGCTGACGGTGGGCTGGGTGGTGCCCAGCTGCAGGGCAGCAGCAGAAAGGCTGCCGCTGTCCACGATACGCAGGAAAGTACGCAGCAGATCCAGGCGGTCGCCACCCGAGGCAAGGTCGTTCATGCGTATGACGTATGGAAATTATGTGGCTGAGCCTACTACAGACGTGCTGCGAATATCGGCACGCTACGCTCCACTTCTTTCCCGCTTTCCCGGATGCCCCCATGTCCACTCCCTCGCTCTCAACCATCACCACTGCGCCCAGCGCCGCGCCCGCCCCATCACTGGTACTGGCCATGGCCGCCGGTGCGGGCTTCTCGGTGGCCTCGCTCTACTACAGCCAGCCGATGCTGGGCCTGATCGCCCAGGATCTGGGTGCCGGCGAGCGCGCCGTGGGCCTGGTGCCGACCCTGACCCAGCTGGGCTATGCACTGGGCATCCTGCTGCTGGCTCCGCTGGGCGACCGCTTCGACCGGCGCAACCTGATCCTGCTGAAGTCGGTTTTGCTGGCGTTGGCCCTGGGGGCGGCGGCCTTGGCCGGCCAGTTGCCGGGGCTGCTTGTTGCCAGCCTGCTGGTGGGGCTGATGGCCACGCTGGCGCAGGACATCGTGCCGGCCGCCGCGGTGCTGGCACCGGATGCGCAGCGTGGGCAGGTGGTGGGCCGGGTGATGACGGGCCTGCTGCTGGGCATCCTGCTGTCGCGCGTGGTAAGCGGCGTGGTGGCCGAAGCCTGGGGCTGGCGCGTGCAGTTCGGCCTGGCGGCTCTCTCGGTGCTGGCGATGGGCGCGGTGATGGCACGGGCACTGCCGCACTTCGCCGCGACCAGCACGCTGCGCTACCCCGCGCTGTTGGGCTCGTTGCTGGCGCTCTGGCGCGAGCAGCCGCAGTTGCGCCGCGCCGTGGCCAGCCAGTCGCTGCTGGCGGTGGGCTTCAGTGCGTTCTGGTCGACGCTGGCGCTGATGCTGCATGCACGGCTGGGTCTGGGCAGTGCTGCTGCGGGTGCGTTCGGCATTGCCGGTGCTGCGGGTGCATTGGCTGCGCCCGTTGCGGGCCGCTTCGCCGATCGCTTGGGCAGCCCTGCGGTAGCGCGGTTGGCGATCGCCGTCGCGCTGGCAGGCTTTGCCCTGTTGCTGGCCGAGTCATGGCTGCCGGCCGCTGCGCTGCTGCCGTTGCTGGTGGTCAGCGCGTTGCTGTTCGATTTCGGTTTCCAGTCGGCGCTGGTCGCGCACCAGACTCTGGTCTACGGTCTGGTGCCGCCGGCACGCAGTCGCCTCAACGCGCTGCTGTTCACCGGCATGTTCATCGGCATGGCGGCAGGCGGTGCATTGGGCAGTCTGGCGTTGGCGCAGTGGGGGTGGCAGGGCGTGGCGTGGCTGGCGACGATCTGTGCCGGTGGCAGCCTGCTGATCCGCCTGCGTTGAGGGGTGTTCGGCAGGGCTGCGCCCTGCACCCGCCGAAACAACGGCAACGGCAACGGCAGAAGCTGGATTCCGTGGGAGGGCGGGGCGGTGTCGGATTGCGGGGACGCCGCAAGTACGTCCTTGTAGGCTTGGCAGCCGCATCCATGCGGCTGACACCCCGCAATCCGACACCGCCCCACCTTCGACAGTTTTCCGTTGTCTGATGGACCCATCCCATGCTGGATGAATCTCCATCGAAATCTAATTTTTCGACAATTGAACGAAGAGCATCCACGCATGGCGTGGATCTACGTGTCGACCAAGGTCGACACCTACCAAGAGCAGGTCATGTCATCCGGGCAGATCGCGGAGATCTGTCGAAGGCGGGGTGGGTCCGGTTGCGGGGGTGTCCGCGGCATGGATGCCGCGGCCAAGCCCCCAGGGACGGGTTTACGGCGTCCCCCGCAACCGGACCCACCTCGCCATCCCACGGGTAGCCCGCTTTTGACGTTGACGTTGACGTTGACGTTGATTCGGCGGGTGCCGGTCGCAGCCCGGCCGAACCCCCTCAATCCTGACCGGTGTCATCCAGGCTGATGATTCCGCGGCGCAGCGCCTGGGTGACCGCGTGGGTGCGGTCGCCGACGCCCAGCTTGTCCATCAGGCTCTTCATGTGCGCCTTCACGGTCTGCTCGGAAATCTGCATGCGTTCGCCGATGCGCTTGTTCGACAGGCCGCCGGCCACGTGGCGCAGTACTTCGGTTTCGCGCGGCGACAGCCGATCTTCCACGACATGTGCGGCGATGCTGGCCGCCACCTCTGCCGGTATCGGTGCGCGGCGGCCGCTGGCCACCATGCGGATGGTGTCCACCAGTTCGTGGCGCAGCGTGTCCTTCAACAGGTAGGCGCTGGCGCCAGCCTGCAGGGCACGCACCGCGCGCACATCGCCACGGTAGGTCGTCAGCACGATGATGCGTGCACGTGGATCACGCGCGCGGATCCGCACGATCGCTTCCACCCCGTCCATGCGTGGCATCTGCAGGTCCATCAGCACCACATCCGGTTGCAGCTGCTGGTAGCGGGCAAGCGCCTCTTCGCCATCGGCGGCTTCGCCGAGCAGGCGCAGGTCTGCGTGCGTGCTCAGCAGTGCCGCCAGGCCATCGCGCAGCAGGGGATGGTCATCGACCACCAGCACGCCGATGGGAGGAAGGGATTCAGTCATGGGTGGGTCTGCTCCAGGGCCAGCGCCAGCGCGATGGACGGCGGTGATACAGGCGACGGGCCGGCACGGACAGCGCCACTTCGGTGCCCAGTCCCGGACGGGTCCACAGCTGCAGTTCCGCGCCCAGCCGCTGCGCGCGCTCGCGCATGCCCTGCATGCCCCAGTGACCGCGGCCGGCATCCTCGTCGGCAATACCGACACCATCATCGCGTACGTGCAGCAGGAAGCAGCGCGTGCCGTAGGACAGCTCCACTTCGATGGCACTGGCCTGTGCATGCCGCAACGCGTTGCGGATGGCCTCGCGTCCGATCAGGAAAACTTCTTCGGCGGCATCGGTCTGCAGGGGCGGAGGGCTGCCTTCCACGGTCAGGCGCAGCGGGTTGGTGCCTTGGCCCGCGTATTCGGCGTGCACATCGGCCAGCGCCGAGGCGAGGTCGCGACCGGCAAACGGTCCGTCACGGAGTGCGTTGACCCGTTCCCGGCCTTCGGCAAGATTCCGTTCGGCCAACTGCATCGCCGCCTCCAGCTGGGTACGCACCGGCTCCGGTGTCTGTGCGGACTGGCTGATGGCGTGCAGCCGCAGGATGAGCCCTTGGCTGCCCTGCAGCAGGGTGTCATGCAGGTCGCGTGCGATGCGTTCGCGTTCGCCGTTGCGCTCCTGCAGGCGCGCGCGGAACAGCATCGCGAGCTGGCCACTGCGGATGCGGATGGCCAGCATCAGCACGGCCAGCACCAGCACCACGCATAACAGCTTGAACCAGATGCTCTGCAGGAACGTGGGCGCGATCCGGAAGTTGCGAATGGCTGGCGAGCGGCTCCAGATGCCGTCCTCATTGGCAGCCTCCACCTCGAAACGGTAATGACCCGGCGCCAGATTGGTGTAGTAGGCGCGCGTGCTGCCACCAGCGTCCTGCCAGCCGTCGTCCACGCCGGACAGGCGGTAGCGGTAGCGGTTGCGCTCGGGCCGCGCGAGCGACAGCGCGACATAATCGATCTGCAACTGGGAGGTTCCGGCCGGCAGGCGCAGCCCCTCCTGCAAGGGGGCCTGGGTGGTGCCATACAGCACGTCGCCGATGCGCACCCCGGGCGCCATGGTGTTGATGTGCGGCTGCAGGGTGTCCAGCCACGCCAGGCCCTGGTTGGTTGCCAGCCACAGCAGGCCGTCGGCGGCCAGCACGGCGGTCGGGATGGGGCCACTCTGCAGGGCAATGCCAGGCATGCCATCGACGGCATCGAACAGGCGCGGGGCGACTGGCTGGCCGTCGCGCAGTGCGCTGCGCAGGGTGGCGGCTTCCAGCCGTACCAGACCGCGGCTGCCGTTGAGCCAGAGCCGCCCATGAGCATCGCCGACCATGCCGGTAATGCCTTCGAGGATGCCGGTGGTGTTGGTGCGCACGGGCAGGAAGTGGCCGTTGCCGAGACGCGCGGCCAGGCCCGCCTCACCGGCAACCAGCAGTAGATCGTCATGCTGCAGCAGCGCGGTTATCGGGCCGACCGACAGCCCCTGTGCCGCGCCGAACGTGCTGATCGATGCGGCATCCAGGCGGCGCAGCGTACCGTCGGAATAGCCAAGCAGCAGCGCGTCGTCGCTGGCACGCGCCAGCGACGAGCAGGCCTGCTGGGGCAGCCGCGTCTCGCGTCGCCAGCGGTCATCCGCGTACTGCAGCACCGCCTCCTCGCCGGCGCAGACCCAGGCCTGGTCATCATCGGCAAACAGCAGGGCATGCAGGGGCTGGCCGGTGAACGGTGCGGGCAGTGGAATGCGCGTGGTGTGGCCGCCGACCGTGCGCGCGAGGTTGATCCAGTCGAACTGCCAGACCGGCGTGGGCGCCCGCTGCGCGGCGGCCTGCAACTGCGCAGCGCTCTGGGCCAGCAGCGGGCGCTGCAGGTCGAACAGCCTGAGGTCTTCGCCATAGCCATACACGCGGCCATCGCTGCCGCGTACCAGCGAGCGGTAAGGATCGCTGGGGCCGACGGCCAGCGTCTGCACGCTGCGTGCGCGGAAGCGGTTGAGGCCGAGATTGGTGCCGACCCACAGGTTGCCTTCGCGGTCAGCGATGACCGGCACCGCCGAGGTCGCGGTGAGGCCCTGCGGCGTGTCGAAGCGCTCGATGCGCACGGCACGCTGACCTTCGAAGGTGACGCGAGCGACGCCACCGTGCGGGCTCATCGTGGCCCACAGCGCGCCATCGGCGGTGAACTGCAGTCGCGCGGCCACCAGGTCCGGCATGCGCCGCGCTTCACGCTCGTTGGGTGGCAGCAAGCCCTGCGCGTTGGCCAGTGGCGAAGTGCCGCGGATGCGGTCGGCCAGCCAGATCTCGCCCTGCGGGCTTTCCACCAGGGTCGCCATCTGCGAGACGGCGATGCCGGTATTTTCAAACGCGGTCTTTCCCGCCGGGCGCTTCCAGATGTGCAGGTCGGCCAGCACCCAGAAGGTGCCGTGGCTGTCCTGCAGCAGCCATTGCACACGACGTTGTGGCACGCCTTCATCGGCAGACGGAGCCTGCCAGCGTTGCCCGTCGAACCAGCGCAGGCCACCATTGACTGCGGCCCACAGGCGTCCGTTGTGGTCATGCGCGAAGCGCGGGACCACACCCACCGGCACGCCCTGTGCTCGCCCGAAACTGCGCAGCCGCTGCGGCGAGAACTGGCTGATGCCGGCCTGGAAATAACCGATCCACAGGCCGTCGCCCTCGCCATCGAGGCCGAGCGTGACCATGTTGGTGGAGGGGAATCGGGTGCCAGCCGGTGCCGCCTGGCGCTCGAAACGGCGACCGTCGAAGCGGTACAGGCCCGAGCCGGTCGCCAGCCACAGCATGCCCTCACGATCCTGGGCGATGTCCCAGATATCGCCGGGCGCCCCTTGGCCCACCCGCCAAGCGGTGTGCTGGTAGCCGGGCATGCCGTCGCTGGTCACCGGATGCTGTGCAGCGAGCACGGGCAGGGCGATCCACAACAGCAGCCACGACAGCAGCGCCGGCAGGCGACGCGGGAGAGGGAAGATGTGGCCAGGCATGGTGCGCATTCTGGCAGGTGCGGGGCAGGCGCAGGTGACCCGAATGGGGTAGGCGCTATGCAGCGGTGTCGGCTATCACGCCGACATGGAAGATGGAGGCCGGCGATGCAGCGCTTGTATGTGATGTTTCCCGATCGCGGCCCGGGCCTGGGATTGTTGTGGCTGAGGGGGTGCGTGGCCAGCGCGCTGTTGCTGCCAAGCACTGCTGCAGGTGGGTCATGGTGGCTGTGCCTGGCGGCAACGGGCTTGCTGTTGCCCGGCCTGTTCACGCCGTTGGCGGTCGCGCTGGCGGTGCCGGGGCTCTATTGGCAGGGCGCGGCGTTGCCATGGTCGCTGCTGCCGTTGGCACTGTTGCTGCTGGGGCCGGGCGCCTACTCGCTCGACGCGCGGCTGTTCGGCCGGCGACGGTTGCGACGGCCGCCTCCCCCGATCGGGTGAGTGTTGACCTCGACCGTTGGGGGTAGGGCGCCGACCGCTGGCGCCGCACCATGGGCCACCCCCGCTGCGGCGCCCGAACATGGCTACCGTCCTTTCGCCCGCCGAGCCCACGCCCACGCTGGCGCCCCAGCAGTCGGCCGCCCTGCAGCGTGCGCTGCGCTACATCGATGAGCACCTGTCGCAGCCGCTGCGGGTCACCGAACTGGCCGAGGTCGCCTGCGTGAGCCGTTTCCATCTGGTGCGCCTGTTCCGCAGTGGCACCGGTGCCAGCCCGCTGCGTTACGTGCGTCGACGGCGCATTGAACGCGCGCGGCAGCTGCTGGCGACGCACGGGCAGTCGATGACCTGCCTGGCCCAGCATCTGGGCTTTTTCGACCAGAGCCATTTCGTCCGCAGCTTCCGCGCCGAGACCGGCTGCAGTCCCGGCCAGTATCTGGCCGGCGATGCGGCGCTCACACGTCCCCTTGTTGTTTCTTCCACTGGAGTCCACCCATGAGCCTCGCCACCGCCACCCCTGCCAAGGCACTGCTGTCACCCACCGACCACGCCCTGATCCTGATCGACTACCAGTCGCAGATGGCGTTCGCCACCCACACCATCGACATCTCCGCGCTGCGCAACAACGTGTCGTTGATCAGCAAGGGCGCAAAGGGCTTCAACGTGCCGGTGCTGCTGACCACGGTGGCCGAGAAGTCGTTCTCCGGCCCGATGTTCCCGGAGCTGCCGGCGATCTTCCCGGGCCAGACGGTGTTCGATCGCACGTCTATGAACACCTGGGAAGACCAGCCGGTGATCGATGAGGTGAACCGTGTCGGCAAGCGTCGGCTGGTGCTGGCCGGGTTGTGGACCAGCGTCTGCATCGTCGGCCCGACGCTGTCGGCACTGGAGCAGGGGTTCGAGGTCTATGTGATCACCGATGCCTGCGGCGATGTGAGCGAAGAGGCGCACGAACGCGCGATCACCCGCATGGTGCAGGCCGGTGCAGTGCCGATCACCAGCGTGCAGTACCTGCTGGAACTGCAGCGCGACTGGGCGCGCGGTGAAACCTACGACCTGACCACCGGCATCGCCCGCGACCATGCGGGCGGCTATGGCGTCGGCATCCAGTACGCCAAGACCATGTTCGGCGCGCAGGAAGGCGGGCACTGAGCGTGCGCGATGGCCATGGCCTCGACCTGGCCTTGCTGATCCTGCGGGCGGCGGCGGGAGGATTCCTGCTGCCGCACGCGCTGGGAAAACTGTTCGGCTGGTTCAACGGGCCTGGCCTGGCGGGTTTTGCCGGCGAACTGCGTGGCTTCGGCCTGCCTGCGGCGGCCCCGCTGCCACTGCTGCTGGCGCTGCTGCAGGTGGTGGCCGGCACCGCGGTGATGCTGGGCTGGCAGACCCGGGTCGCCGCGCTCGTGGCTGCCGCGTTCATCGCCTTCACCGCACTGCTGGCGCTGCCCAAAGGATGGTTCTGGATGCGCGGCGGTGCCGAATATCCGTTGTTGTGGACGCTGGCGTTGCTGGCCATCGCCCTGGCCGGGCCCGGTGCATGGGCGGTGGATGGCCTGGTTCTTTCTGGAGACATCGCATGAGCAACGAACCTCTCGATCCTGGCCGCCGCAACGTGGTGCTGGCCACCGGTGCCGCGCTTGCGCTGGGCCTGGCTGGTGGCACCGCCGCGGCCATCCAATCCCCTTCCAAGGAGCGTCGCATGAGCACGCTGGTCATCCGCAACGCACGCATCACCACGCTCGACCCGCAGCAACCGCATGCGCAGGCATTGGCCGTGCAGGAGGGGCGCATCGTCGCCGTCGGCAGCGATGAACAGATCATGCGCGACTGGGGCAGCGAAGCCACCCTCATCGATGCACAGGGACGGCGCCTGGTGCCGGGCCTCAATGACAGCCACACCCACCTGATCCGCGGCGGCTTGAACTACAACCTGGAGCTGCGCTGGGACGGCCTGCGGTCACTGGCCGATGCGATGGCCATGCTGAAGGCGCAGGTGGACCGCACCCCGGCGCCGCAGTGGGTACGCGTGGTCGGTGGATTCACCGCCACCCAGTTCACCGAGAAGCGCCTGCCGACCCTGCAGGAACTGAATGACATCGCCCCGGATACGCCGGTGTTCCTGCTGCACCTGTATGACCGCGCGCTGCTCAACCGCGCTGCGCTGCGTGCCTGCGGCTATACCAAGGAAACTCCTGATCCGCCCGGCGGGCAGATCGTGCGCGATTCGCTGGGCAATCCCACCGGCCTGCTGCTGGCCAAGCCGAATGCACTGATCCTGTATGCGACCCTGGCCAAGGGGCCGAAGCTGCCGATCGAATACCAGGCCAATTCCACCCGCCATTTCATGCGCGAGTTGAACCGCCTGGGCATCACCTCGGTGATCGACGCCGGCGGTGGCTTCCAGAACTACCCCGAGGACTACCAGGTCATCGAGCAGCTGCATCGCGATGATCAGCTGACCGTGCGCATCGCCTACAACCTGTTCACCCAGAACAAGGGCAGCGAGGTCAGCGATTTCCGCGGCTGGAGCGAGATGCTGCAGCCGCGCCAGGGCGATGACCTGCTGCGCCACAACGGTGCCGGTGAGATGCTGGTGTTCTCGGCAGCGGATTTCGAACTGTTCAACGAGCCGCGCCCGGAGCTGCCGCCGGAGCTGGAACCGGAACTGCACGACGTGGTCAAGCTGCTGGTGGAAAAGCGCTGGCCGTTCCGCATTCACGCGACCTACGACGAAAGCATCAGCCGCATCCTCGACGTCTACGAACAGGTCAACCGCGAGGTGCCGTTCGATGGCCTGCACTGGTTCATCGACCACGCCGAGACCATCACCCCGCGCAACATCGAGCGTATCCGTGCATTGAATGGCGGCATCGCCGTGCAGCACCGCATGGCCTACCAGGGCGAGGCATTCGTGCAGCGCTATGGCGTGCAGGCGGCGCGGCACACGCCACCGGTGAAGCGGATGCTGGCCGAGGGCGTGCCGGTCGGCGCCGGTACCGACGCCACCCGCGTGGCCAGCTACAACCCCTGGGTGGCGCTGTCGTGGCTGGTGACCGGGCGCACGGTCGGTGGCCTGGCCCTGTACGGCGATGAAAACCTGCTGGAACGCGAGCAGGCCCTGCGCCTGTGGACGCAGGGCAGTGCCTGGTTCTCCGGCGACGAAGCGGTGAAGGGCACGCTGAAGGCAGGCCAGCTCGCCGACTTCATCCTGTTGTCGGCCGACTTCTTCCGCGTCGATGAGCAGCAGATCGCCGACATCACCAGCCTGCTGACCGTGGTCGGGGGGCGTGTCGTGCATGGCGACGGCGACTACGCCGGGTTGGCACCGCAGCTGCCACCGGCGATGCCGGACTGGTCACCGGTGAACCGGTTCGGTGGCTACCACGTCGGCGGCGCCGCCACTGGCCTGGCGGCGGCCCATCATCACCATCACGGTGCCGCCTGCAGCACTCACGGTGCGCACGGGCATGCGGCCCGTCATGCCGCGCCAACCGATGACCTGACCGCGTTCTGGGGCGCGATGGGATGTTCGTGCTTCGCGTTCTGACCTTGGCATCACTGGCATTGCCATCGTTGGCGCTGGCCTGCGACGGCGGCGCCTGTACCGCGGTTGGCGATGGCCAGTTGCAGTGGGATGCATCGCTGCGCCTGCGTGGCATGTACTACGACCCGACCCGGTTCGGCGTCGGTGGCGGCGAGGATGGCTACGGCCTGCTGCGTGCGCTGGCGTCGGCGACCTTCGCCCGCGATGACTGGCAGGCGAAGCTGCAGCTGGGTGCGCATGCCGAGCGTGGCAAGGCCGGCGGTCCAGGTCGTACCGATCGCGGTGCGTTGGACGTACAGCAGGCGTACTGGCGCTGGACTGGCGCTGGCATGCACGTGCAGCTGGGCAGGCAGGAAGCGGGCTATGGCAGCTCGCGCCTGCTGTCGGTGCGCGATGGACCGAACATCCGCCTGGCGTTTGATGGTGCACGGGTGGGCTGGCAGGGACGGCTGGGCGCGCTGGATCTGATGGCGCTGCGCCCGGTGGAGAACCGCGCGGGTGCTTTCGATGACCGCGGTGAGCGCGGTGCACACCTGATCGGCGTGTATGCGACGACGGCGAAGGGCGCAGGCAGCAGCCAGTGGGATCTCTATCTGCTGGACTATCGTCGCGAGGGCGCGCGCTTCGCTGCAGGCAGCGGTACCGAGCGGCGGCAGACGCTAGGCGCGCGCTGGTTCGGTCAGTCCGGCGCGCTGGACTGGAATACCGAACTGGTGGTGCAGGGCGGTGAGCTGCGGGCCGTGACCGGCGATCTGGATATCCGCGCATGGACCCTGGCCACCGATACCGGCTGGCGCTGGGCAGAGCTACCGTTGCAACCGCGCCTGGGCCTGAAGGCCGATATCGCCAGCGGCGATGCAGATCCAGGTGATGGTCGGCTCGGTACGTTCAATGCACTGTTTCCCAAGTCCGCCTATTTCAGCGAAGCCAGCCTGTTGGCACCGGCCAACCTGATGGATCTGCAACCGACACTGTCGCTGCGCCTGCATGACGCGGTGACCACCGAGCTGGGTGTACAGCTGGCCTGGAAGCAGCGGCGCGCCGATGCGGTCTACACCACGCCGGCACCGTTGGCGGCGTTGCCCGGCAGCGCCGGTGGCGAACGTCGCATCGGTACCCAGTACAAATCCGAAACCCGCTGGCAGGTCAATGACCGCTGGCAATGGCAGCTGCAGCTGGCCTGGGTCGACGCCGGTCCTGCACTGAAGCAGGCCGGTGGCCAGGACACGCTGTTCGCCTCAATCGTTGGAGCATGGCAATGGTGAACGCATCCGCGTCACAACACTCCCCGCAGGCCGATGGCGCCTGGTCGCCACTGAAGATCCGCATGTTCCGCTCGATCTGGCTGGCGATCCTGGCCAGCAACATCGGTACCTGGGTCAATGACGTCGCTGCGGCCTGGGTAATGGCCGAACGCACCGGCTCGGCATTGATGGTGGCGCTGGTGCAGTCGGCCACCACCGTGCCGATCGTGCTGCTGGCGCTGGCTGCCGGCACCCTTGCCGACATTGTGGACCGCCGGAAGTACCTGCTGTTCACCCAGGGCTGGATGCTGCTGGTAGCGGCAGTGACGGCGGTGCTTACGGCGATGGACCTGCTGACGCCACAACTGCTGGTGCTGCTGACCTTCTGCATGGGCTGCGGCGCGGCGATGGCGATGCCGGCACAGGCCGCGATCGTCTCCGAGCTGGTGCCGCAACCGATGCTGGCTTCGGCAGTGGCACTCAACTCCATCGGCATCAACATCGCCCGTTCGATCGGTCCAGCCATCGGTGGCGTGATCGTGGCCCAGCTGGGTGCGGTATGGGCGTTCGGGTTCAATGCCATCACCTTTGCGGCAATGCTGTTCGTGGTGTGGGGATGGAAGCGCGATCCGAAGGCGTCCAGCCTGCCTCCGGAAGGGTTCGGTGCTGGCCTGAAGGCAGGCCTGCGCTATGCCAGCCGTGCCGGACGCCTGCAGGCGGTATTGATCAAATCGGCTGGTTTCTTCTTCTTTGCCGCAGCAATGAACGCGATGTTGCCGGTGGTGGTGCGTGGTCAGATGGAGGGCGGGGCAGGGCAGTACGGTGTGCTGCTGGGTTGCATCGGCATCGGTGCGGTGGGCGGTGCGCTGCTGTTGCCGAAGCTGCGGGCCAAACTCGACCGCGACCTGCTGGTGCTGCTGGCCACCTTGTCGCTGGCTGCAAGCCTGGCCGGCCTGGCGCTGACCCGCAGCTGGTACGTGTTGCCGCTGGTGATGCTGGTCAATGGCTTTGCCTGGATCACCGTACTGTCTTCGTTGCAGATCGCAGCACAAACGGCGGTGCCGGCCTGGGTGAGAGCACGGGCGCTTGCGCTGTACATCATGGTGTTCTCGGCCGGCATGGCGGCCGGTGGCCTGAGCTGGGGCGCGCTGGCGCAGCGCACATCGCCGGAACTGGCATTGCTGGTGGCCGCAGCAGGCGCGGTCATCGGTGGCCTGCTGGTGTGGCGCGTGCGCATAGCCGGTGCCGAAGATCTCAACCTGAGTCCGGCCGGCCACTGGCCAGCGCCGGAGCTGTCGGTACCGGTGTCGAATGATCGTGGGCCGGTGCTGGTGACCATCGAATATCGCATCGATGCCGCCGATCGTGCCGCGTTCCAGGTGCAGATGCGCACGCTGGGGGCGATCCGTCGACGCGATGGCGCCGTGGTCTGGGGCGTGGTCGAGGATGTGGCGACCCCGGGCATCCATCTGGAATATTTCGTGGCGGCGTCATGGTTGGAGCACCTGCGCCAACACGAGCGCATCACCGCCGACGACAAGGCGATCCAGGAGGCGCTGCGCGCGCTGCATCGCGGTGAGCGTGCCCCGCTAGTGCGTCATTTTGTCGGCGGCCATGATCCGCTGCCGGCGGCGGCGCCGCATCACCACAGCGACATCTGATGGCCCCATGGTAGAGCCGGCCGCTGGCCGGCTGAGCGCGGTTTCGAGCGGGGTTGATGCGGTTGCCGGCCAGCGGCCGGCACTACCGCAGGCGCGGCGGCGCCGGAGCGCCGCCGCGATACGTCATTTACGTGCGAACGCCAGCAGGTCGGCGTTGAACTGGTCGGCATGGGTGAGCGTCAGGCCGTGCGGTGCACCGGCATACACCTTCAGTTCGGCGTCCTTGATGATCTGCGAGGACAGCTTGGCCGAGGCGTCGAACGGCACTATCTGGTCGTCATCGCCGTGTACCACCAGTGCCGGCACGTCGATCTTCTTCAGGTCTTCGGTGTAGTCCACTTCCGAGAACTCGTGAATGCAGTCGTACTGGCCCTTCACGCCGCCCAGCATGCCCTGCAGCCAGAACGAATCACGCATGCCTTCGGTGACGCTGTTGCCATCACGATTGGCGCCGAAGAACGGCGTGGCCAGGTCCTTGAAGAACTGCGAACGGTCGCCGCCGGTGCCTTTGCGGATGCCGTCGAAAACCTCCAGCGGAGTGCCGGCCGGATTGCTGGCGGTCTTCAGCATCAACGGCGGCACCGCGCCGACCAGCACCACCTTGGCCACGCGCGCACTGCCATGGCGGCCGATGTAGTGGGCCACTTCGCCACCGCCGGTGGAATGGCCGACCAGGATCGCGTTCTTCACGTCCAGCGCTTCCAGAACGGCAGCGAGGTCGTCGGCGTAGGTGTCCATGTTGTTGCCGTCCCAGGTCTGGCTGGAGCGGCCATGGCTGCGGCGATCATGGGCGATCACGCGGTAGCCGTTCTGGCCCATGAACAGCATCTGCGGGTCCCAGGCGTCGGACGACAACGGCCAGCCATGGGCGAATACGACAGGCTGGCCGGTGCCCCAGTCCTTGTAGAAGATGCGGGCGCCATCGTTGACGGTCACGAAATTGCTCATTGCAGGTTCCTTGGCGGAAGGGAGGGAAGACGCCGGCGGGTTCGCCGGCGCCTGCGGCAGTACAGCGCACGATGTGCCGTGTGCATTGCACGGCTGTGGCGGATTGACGGGTTCGTTGCGCTGACGCGACTCGCTCTGGCGGCAGGCCGGTACTGATGGCAACCATGACCATCGGACGCGAGAGGGCCAGTCATGAAGATGCCGATATGGGGAGTGCTGCCTGGACTGCTGTGGGCAGCCGTCGCGGCGGCGCAGACCAACGTGTACAAGTGCACCGATGGTGAGCATCCGGTCTATCAGCAGACGCCCTGCCAAGGGCAGGCGGAGTGGCGCTGGGAAGTCCCTGCTGTGGAGTCGAAGGCGCGCGGACTGCTACCTGCTGTCGGGCAGCCTGCCCGCCGTGGCGCCACACGGACGCCACGGCGCGGGCGCGCGCAGGGCGCACTGATATCGATTACGGCCGACCCGCAAGCCTGCGAGCGGGCGCGCCAGCAGCAGGTGAAGACGCTGGCCAAGCCGCGCAGGCTCGATTACCTGCAGCGCAGGCAGCTGGATGACGCGGTACGCGATGCCTGTCGTTGAGCACAATGAAAAACGGCACCCGAAGGTGCCGTTCTGGTCTGCAGCCGGGTAAGCCTCAGCGGCCGTCGCTGGCGGCGGCCGGCGCCGCTGCTGCATCCGGCTTGGGCAGGCTCAGCTCCGGGTTTCCCTGTTCGGCCTGCAGGATCTGGATCCGGCGCTGCAGCGCATCGAGCTGGCTGTTGGTGCTCTGCACGTCGGTGCTCAGGCTGACCGCTTGCTGCTGGGCCTGCTGCAGCGCTGCGCTGACCTGCGCCGACTGCGCCTGCTGCTGTTCCATTTCCTGCTGCAGGGTACGCAGGCGTTCTTCGTTGTAGGCCACCAGACGCTCGGTGTAGCGCTTGCCGGCTTCCAGACGGGTGGTGTCGATGTAGACCTGCGCCAGCTGTTCGGACTGCTGCGCGAAGGTGCGGTAGACACGCTCGGCGTTGTCGACGGCATCGGTCTTGATCACCCGCCAGAAGTTCTTCTCCTGGAACAGGGCCACGTAGTAGGTCAGGGTATTGGCGTTGAACAGCAGGCTGGCGCCGTAGTTGCCGTTGTAGGTGGTACGCAGCTCGGTGAGCTGCTGCGCATCCATCAACTGCTTGAGTTCGTCGACGGTGTTGCGTACCACCGGTGCGGCCTTGGCCGGCTCGACGGTGGCAGTGCGATCGCCACGTGCGGCCAGCGCCGACGGCGCCACCACGATCATGGCCACGGCCAGCAGTGCTGCGCCGCGCGGATACCGGGCGAAGACGGTGCCCCCTGAAGTTTCTCGCATGTCTAGACCATCCACGGATGTAGTGTGGGTTGAGTTGAAAGTGGTTCCCCGGCGCGAGTCTAGCATGGGCGCGGACGCCGCCAACCGGCGCCCACGCGGGTCAGAAGACCAGCTGCGCCGAGCTGCACTGGATCGACTGCATGCTGACATCGGTGCGGCCCAGTTCCAGCCCGAGCAGGCTGGCCAGGGTATTGGTCAACAGGGTGCCGACGCTGTTGAGCACCGGCTTGAGCGCGGCCAGCACCGGATTCAGCAGCGCGCACAGCAGGCCGCTGCAGGTCACGTTGTTGCCCGGGGTGGTTACCCCGCCGCCGTTCTGTCCATCGAGGAATCCGGCCGGGGCGGTCTGGATGTAGGACGCCAGGTTGGTGCGCACGCAGCCGTTGTAGTCGATCAGGTTGCCCAGCAGGCTGTCGCAGCGGTTGATCAGCAGGCCACCGACCAGCGAACCCAGCAGGCCATCGAGCAGGCCCAGGCCCTGGCCGGTCACGGTAGTGCGATAGCCCGTCCACACTGACCCATCTTCCCAGCAGGTGGTCAGGCCAAGCAGGCAGGGCGTGGGTACGCCTTTGGTAACTGTCCAGTTGCCCAACGGTGCAAGGTTGCGTGACGGATCGCCATCGCGCAGCAGCGGAATCACCTGGTCCACGTTGTAGCGCCCGCCGCTGGGGAAGGCGGCCTGCAGGTAACGGTCGGCCAATGCCTTGGCGGTGTCATTGGCGTTCATGCCCTGCTTGGGCGAACTGAGCATGCCTGACAGCACGCGCAGCAGTTCGTTGACCAGATCCGACACGGCGGTGCCGACGGCCAACGGGTTGATCCGGGTTGAGCCGGTCTGGCCGGCGGCCAGGGTCAGGCTCTGCGTGCTGGTCAGCGCCGGCAGGGTGATCTTGTCGTTGATCAAGGGCTGCCCCAGCAGCTTCAACAACTGCTCGTTCTGCAGGGTCGCGTCACAGACGTTGCTCTTGGAGAAGCGATCGGTCGCGTTGACCTTGCCGACGCAGGCGCGCAGCACCGAGGAATCGACCTGGACGGTGGCCGTCGGTGGCGTCGCCCCGCACTGGATGCTGGTCAATGTCCCCATCGCATTGGCCACATCCACGTGCAGTGGCAGATGCAGGCGGGTGCCGAGCAGATTCAACAGTGGGCCGATCGCGAACAGGCGGTCGCTGTCGACGTCCACCATCAGCCGCACCTGCGCGTTGTAGGCACGTGCGCCGACACCGCCGATGGCGATCGACGGCGGCTCCACCACGCCGGCCTTGATGTCGATTCCCAACAGGTTCAAGCCCTGCACCTGCACGCCATTGCCATCGTTGGCGATGGAGATCGCGGCGGTGACAAGATCCAGCACGTTGACCCGTGATTCCAATGCGCTGCCGATGGTGCCGTCCGGCGAGATCACCTGCGCGAACAGACCGCCGCCGCCGTTCTGGCTGCCCAGAAGAATATTGAGCTGGTTGATGTCCAGCCGGGTGCCGACCAGGTTGGACAGCGCCTGCAGCTGTACGCCGACGGCGGTCTCGCGGCCGACTACCGTGGCGGTGGCATTGACCAGCTGTGCCAGCGAGATGCGGTTGATCGACAGCAGCCTGTTGAAGTCGGCCACGCTGAGGTCAGCGGTGACCGGGATGCCCAGTGCAGCCAGCAGCCCCGACGGGGTGATGGTGGCCTGCGCCAGGCCATCGTAGGACAGCACCGTTGCGTTGGTGACGTCCAGACCGACCAGGCGAAGGGTCGCCATCAAGGGTGAGTTGCCATTGGTGCGCAGCAGCTGCGAACCCACCGCAAACACCGCGGTGGGTTCCGAGCGCTTGGCCACCGCCTGCACGCGCAGGGTTGGCAACGTACGGTTCTGGCCGAAGAACGGCAGCACGCCGCGTTCGGCAACGACGCGCACCGCATTGCGTGGATTGCTGGCGTCCACGCCCGGGCTGAAGTGGTCTGACGTTCCGCGGCTGGCATTCCAGTTGCCGCACTGGATCTGCACCTGTCCGCGGAAGCGGTTCTGCGAGAGTGCGCTCTGCCGGGCCGCACTGTTGTCGGCATTGCTGGCGTTGCACAGGTCGAGCCGTTGCGCGCCTGCCAGCGCGGCCAGATCGACTACTTTCTGTGCATCGCGCTTGGCCCAGAACAGGAAGCCGATCTCGACCAGGCCGAGCATTGCCAGCAGCGCGATCATCACCAGCATCATGGTGACCGACATACCGCCGCGCGGGCGACTGAAGCTGATGTGGCGTGCTCGGTTCATGGTAGACCTCAGCGTCCGGATCGGGAGGATCCTGCAGACTTGGCGACGTCGGTTTCAAAGAACTGCGGTATGTCGTACTGGAAGCTCTTCAGGTAACGCGCGTAGCTGGACGTGGCCTGGTCACCGAGGATCGGCAGGCGCGCGCCGGCTACCTCGCCGGACGCCTGCAGGCGGAACAGGCTGCGAGTGGTGTCGCCGATCTGTGAGGTGTTGGGCTGCAACTGCGTGCCGCCGAAATCAGGCGCGGCTTGAGGGGCTGCGGGAGCTGCAATGGGCTGGGCGGCCGGCA
This sequence comes from Stenotrophomonas sp. PA-6-5C, assembly GCF_021605635.1. Classification (NCBI taxonomy): domain Bacteria; kingdom Pseudomonadati; phylum Pseudomonadota; class Gammaproteobacteria; order Lysobacterales; family Lysobacteraceae; genus Stenotrophomonas; species Stenotrophomonas sp. PA-6-5C. Next base: position 303 of record NZ_WKEE01000070.1, on the reverse strand, counting down.
GCGGCGATACGTCCACGGTGGCCAACGGTTCGCTGTGCAGGGGGGCGGCTGCCGGCGCAGGCGTCGCGCCGCCCAGCATCTGCCCGGTCAACGGTTGCTGCGGCGTTTGTGCGTGCACAACCGCAGCGAAAGACAAGCCGGCAAGCATCGGCAGCAGGCAGCGGATCAGCGGCGTCGAGGTCATGGCGTGTTCCCGTTGGGATGGTCGGTGGTGCCGAAGCGTTCCAGCATCGAGGGCGGCAGTCGTGACGGGTCGCGTTGGTCACGGCTATCGCGGCGGGGTTCGGCGGCCAGGCGCGGGGC